>JBPXJX010000453.1:0-7327 GCA_051715525.1 Bacteroidales bacterium | reverse complement strand
CTCTTCCGATCTAGGTAAAAACTATTTATTAACTGTTAGCGGATATAACGCGAATGATCGTAAACCCATTAACGGAATTGAGAAGCTAATCGAAAGGGAAATTGACAATGCAAAATTAGGAGCATCGCATCTATTGCATATCATTTTAGATAATATTGTTGATAAAAAGTTTACTTCTATCGAAAAATTAGAGGAAGAACTTGATGATGCTGAAGACACGCTAATTAATGAACCCGAGAACTTTAAGGCTGAGGAGGTTATTCGGATACGTCGTCACCTTTTATCATTAAGAAAGAGTCTATTCCATGAGCGAGAAATACTTGTAAAAATATGCCGAAAAGACTGCCCTTTTATCTCAGAAAAGGCCATATATCACTTTAGAGACATTTATGATCATCTTTCCAAATTTTTCGAATTAACCGAAACATACCGCGAAATTGTGTCGAGCCTTTTGGAAATGAACGTTTCGATGATGAATAATATGCTTACCAAAAGCGCCAACCAAACGAACCTCTCTGTCCGAAGACTGACGTTAATATCAACCATCTTTATGCCGCTTACGCTGCTTGCGGGTATAGGAGGCATGTCGGAATGGTCGATGATGAGCGGACCCGAGAACTGGAAAATATCATATCCCTTATTTTTGCTTGGGATGATAATAATAGGTCTGCTAAACTATATACTTATAAGATATCTTGAAAGTAGGGATTAGACTTTGATAATGTTTTGCGGTGTTGCAGTGTTGCTGTATAGTAGTCTAAAATTGATAAATATTTTTTCCCCATCGCAAGTTATACTCATAAACGGTGTCATATCGATATATAGGCTAAAAGATTAATATGACCGATCAGGAGTTAATACAACAGGTAACTGAAAACAACAACCATAGCGCATTCGCTTTGCTTGTTGATAGATATCAGAAACTCGTCGTTAATACCTGTCGTGGATTCGTAAATAGCTATGCCGATGCCGAAGATTTAGCACAGGATGTTTTTATTGAGCTATTCGAATCGCTCCCCGATTTTAGGCATGAATCAAAACTATCAACTTGGATATACCGCATTACGGTTAACAAATCGTTAAACTTTGTACGAAAACGTAAAAGGGAAACCTTTTTCGATAGCATCACATCGCTTTTTGGTTCATCCGAAGGAAAAAACGGTAATTCCAATATCGGTTTTTCATCAAACGATGCCGATACCGATATTAAGTCGAAGGAACTACGGGTTGAGCTAAAGCGCGCAATAAATGCACTCCCTGAAAATCAGAAAATTGCTTTTATCCTAAATAAATATCAAGATTTATCATATAAAGAGGTTGCTGAGGTTATGGATATCTCTTTATCATCTGTGGAATCGCTTCTTTTTAGGGCAAAAGGTAACCTTCAGAAATCTTTGTCAAATTTTTATAAAAATATTTCGAACTGAGTGCAAGTTTTTAAGAACGTCAATGTCAAACTAATAAATAGCCAAGATATGAACTGCAAAGCAATACAAAAGCAAATTTTATCGTACCTCGATGGAGAACTTCGTGGGGAGATGGCTATCAATTTCGAAAAGCATATTTCAAATTGTAAAAATTGCCAAATCGAAATTGAACGTTTTAAACGTATAAACAGCATAATTGAAAATGAAAAGAAGGAGTTCCAAGCAAATCCTTTTATGTCGGCTCGCATTTTGGCAAAGCTTAGCAGCAAAGAGGTATCGATTCCTAAACACAAAGTAACGCTTAGATATCTTACAATATCTGGCCTAGCTGCTGCAGGAGTTACAATAGGTATAATCATTGGAACAATCTTCTCATCTGTTAATTCTACTACAGAGATAGTGTCAACCGATCAGGAATGGGAACAGCTGGCAGATGAATATATGCCAGAGGTAGATAATAACCCTTATAGTATGGTTGCTACAAGTACTAATGAAACACCCAAAAAGCCATGAACTTCTTTACTAGAACAAGATTTTTACTAGCAGTTATTATTATCCTATCAGCAATAATCGTTGCTATGTTTGTTACAATGGGATATAATAAATATCGATATAACAACAGGCAATATCGATGGGGTCAGGAAACCCGAGAAGCTCGTCAACGGCAAAACGACAAGGAAAAAGCTGAACGAGGAAAGTTTATGGCTAAGCAGCTTCAGCTTACTCCTGAGCAAATTAAGGAATTTGATGATATTCGAGATAAATTTCATAATCAACTTGAAGAGTTGATGGATAAATCGAGGCAAATATCAAAAGATATTATGGAAGAGATATCATCCGAGAACCTTGATACAATTAAACTAAAAGCGTTGTCTGAAAAATTCGGAGAGGCTCAAAAAGAGCAAAAGGAGATGATGGTTAAACATCTTCTTGAGATTCGTAGCAAGTGCTCGCCATCGCAGCAAGCAAACTTTAGGAAAGTGCTACGCCGTATCGAAAATCATGACAGAATGTATAAAGAAAGGCGCCAAAATACAGAAGAAAGAGAAAGTAGAAGAGATTAAGTAATTCACAAAAATTTAAAAAAATGAAAAGATTACTATCAATGAGCTTATTGGTGCTGACGGTTTCAGCCTTAATAGCAACATCGTTTAACAATGCTTATGCACAACGTGGTAACCGACCAATGAGAGATTCAGCAAGGTTTGAAAGGGGTATCCCCAACCTAACCGCTGAACAAAAAACTAAGATTCAAGTGCTAAGAGTAAAACATCAAAAGGAAGTTACCCCATTAAGAAACGAGCTAGCCGAGAAAAAAGCTCACTTACGCACTTTGAATTCAGTTGAAAAGCCTGATATCAATGCAATTAATAAGACTATTGATGAGATGTCGGTTTTACAAACAAAGATTATGAAATCAAATGCGAGCCATCGACTTGAGATAGCATCGAACCTTACCGATGAGCAAAAAGTGTTTTTCAACTCGCACCAAGGCAAAATGAAAAATGGTAAAAGAGGTCATGGTATGGGTAACGGACGAGGAAATGGAATGGGTAATGGCAATAGAGGCAATAATTGCCCAAATGCAAACTGTCCAAACAAATAGGGTAAATATTTAGGTTTAGGTTAAAAAAAGGTCTTTGCTAAAGTGAAGGCCTTTTTTGTTTTACAAAGACCAACCCCTCAGAGATTCAACCTTCTTTGATATTTCCTGCAAAACCCAGGACGTTTTATGAAGAACTTCATCATTCTAAAAACGAATTATCTGAATATCATACCGCTCAATTTCAAAGGCCCTATTTAAATCATATTCCATTTGATCAGGCTCGTCATGATAACCGCCATCAATTTCAATAACTAACCTACAATCATGACAGTAAAAATCGGCAATAAATTGGTCAATAATATGTTGTCTTCGAAACTTAACCCCTAACTTTTTCCCTTTAATTTCCTTCCATAGGCATTCTTCGGCTTCAGTACTATTTTTCCTAAGATTCTTTGCATTCTCAAGTAAATGAGTAGTAGCGTTATAATACATGGGAAATTTAGATTTCATGGCAAATGAAAATGATGAAATACTAATTTACAGAAAAAGAAGAAAGTTGCAAGCAATTTTGCCATCGCAGATTCTCGACCTCACCCCAACCCCTCTCCTGACAGGCGAGGGGCTAATGCAAAACAACAATTGTTTGTTAAAGGTAAAGTCTCCCCTCTCAGGGGAGATTTAGAGGGGTCGATTTACATTTAGGCAGCAACCAATGCTTAAAAAAACCTACTAGCAATCAATATTAAAATTTCTGCCCCTTTATCTTAACTAAACATTTTTCAACAAATCGCTGTTTCATTGCTCGGTAGGTTATGAAAAAAGTCATTTTTTTTCTATACTTGCACAAAAATTTAAATTTGATTTCATAATATTATATTACTCATTATAAAGTAATTACAATTAATTCATAATACTAAAACCTAGAGAATGTATAGCTACGGCGATTTACCTAAGAAATATACTGCAGAGGCAACTGCTAAGGTTGCCATTCTGCCCGTTCCTTATGATGGAACTAGCACATGGATTAAAGGTGCCGACAAAGGCCCTGAGGCTTTACTCGAGGCATCGGCAAACATGGAGCTTTACGATATCGAAACCGATACCGAAGTTTACAAAATTGGTATCTATACTGCTCCAGCCGTAAGGGTTAACAAAACCCCAGAGGCAATGGTTGAAGCCGTTAGAAAGAAATCGGAAGCGCTACTTAACAAAGATAAATTTTTAATTACCCTTGGAGGCGAACACTCCATTAGCATTGGAGTAATTCAGGCACATGCCAAGAAATTCAAGAATATGAGCGTTATCCAAATCGATGCGCACACCGACCTACGCGATAGCTACGAAGGAAGCAAAAATAACCATGCTTGCATTATGGCTCGCGCCCAAGAACTTTGCCCGATAGTACAAGTTGGTATTCGCAGCATGGATGTTGGTGAAAAGAAAAATTTAGATCCTAAGCGTGTTTTTTGGGCTCATGATATTGTTGATAATGAGAAGTGGATGGATAAAGCCATCGACTTGCTAACCGATAACGTTTACCTAACCATCGACCTTGATGGTTTCGATCCATCAATTATGCCGTCTACAGGCACACCCGAACCAGGTGGACTACAATGGTATCCAACTTTAAAATTCTTAAAGAAACTTATCGAACGCAAGAATTTAGTGGGATTCGATGTGGTTGAGCTTTGCCCAAATAAGAACGAAAAATCATCAGATTTCCTTGCAACGAAACTTATTTATAAGATACTCTCGTATAAGTTCGGTAAATCGGTAAAATAAATATTCGAAACAATTTAACTACTTTTGCACCAAATAAATTTTAAAAATGGAGAAAAAAGACCTTCTAAAGGATACCATTAAGCACATTGATTTCAAATCATTTGATGCTACACCTATTATCAACTCTATGCGCGATATGTCGTTCACATCGAGAGATACCGCTTATGCAGCTGATATTTTTGACCGAATGATTAATGATGTTGAGTGCACAAACATCCTTACCCTTGCAGGTAGCACCAGCGCTGGTGGTTGCATGCAGGTTTATGTTGATATGGTTAAGAACAAGATGATTGACTGTATTGTTGCTACTGGTGCATCGATTGTTGATATGGACTTTTTTGAAGCCCTTGGCTTCAAGCATTACAAAGGCAGCCAAGCCATTGACGATAACCATTTACGCGATTTATATATCGATAGAATCTACGATACATTCATCGATGAGGAAGAGCTTCAGAACTGCGACGGAACGATCAAGAAAATTGCTGATGGAATGAAACCAGGCGCTTACAGCTCACGCGAGTTTATCAAGGAGATGGGAAAATACCTAGTTAAGCATTCTGTTAAGAAGGATTCGCTAATCCAAGTTTGCTATGAGCACAATGTACCTATCTTCTGCCCAGCATTCAGCGATAGCAGCGCAGGTTTCGGATTGGTTGTTCACCAAGTTGAGAATCCAAATGCTCACGTATCAATTGACTCAGTGAAAGATTTCCGCGAGCTAACAATGATTAAGATTAAGGCAAACGTTACCGGTTTGTTCATGATCGGTGGTGGTGTTCCAAAGAACTTCACTCAAGATACCGTTGTTTGCGCTGAGATATTAGGATATGATGTTCCAATGCATAAATATGCTGTTCAGATAACCGTTGCTGATGTTCGCGATGGTGCGTGTTCAAGTTCAACCCTAAAAGAGGCTTCATCATGGGGTAAGGTTGATACAACATTTGAGCAAATGGTTTATGCCGAGGCAACAACCGTTTTACCATTAATTGCCAGCTACTTATACCACAAAGGAGATTGGAGAAAGCGTAATTTTAAAGAGTGGGCAAAGATTTTTGATTAGTACCCTAAAACAAACCTATGAATAAATGTAAATGTGTTAAAACGCCTGAATCGTGTGAGAGTAGTCATGAGTTTAAGCTTAACAGCTATTATGAGTTCGACTATATACCACCGGTTAAAGATAACGCTTCGTACTATAGGGTATTTAGCCTTAACGAGGGGTTTTCGAAGAATTTTAACCTGAAAGATTTTCAAGTTTATTTCAGGAAGTATTAACCCATTAAAATCTAAACCAAAGACAATAGGCGGCGTTTAGCCGCCTATTGTCTTTAATACCTTTTGAAGATTGTAATTATTTTTGATGTCTTTCCATCATTAAATGTTATTGCCTTTAACACTTCTCCATCAAACTCATAAATTACAATATTTGAAGTTTCTCCATCTTTGCTATCGAATATTCTAAGAGTTGAACTATTTTTATCATAAGTCCAAGTACCATCACTCGTATATTCTGGATCGATAATTTTTGCTTTACCCTCCTCACCAAATTGAACGGATATTCGATCTTCAAAATCAAGGTTAACAATAATATTTGAAAATACAACTGCTTCACGTGTGAGTTTAGAATTCTTTAGAAATTTTTCAACATTAGCATTTGTTGTCACTCTATTTTTATTTGCAATAATTTTTAAAGCGTTTTCAGATTCTGTATCAATAGAATAAGACTTAACCCTAGTTGGTACATTATTTGCCTTAGCCCAACTCATGTATTCATTCTTTGAATTTAAAAATATTCTTAAATCAGAAGCTAACTTTTCAGATTCAGGAACAAGTTCTAACCCTTTTCGGAGAATCTCTTCTTGATTTTCGTAATATCTTTTTCTAAAATAAATCGAAGCTATTTGTGAATATATGCTACTAACTAAATTTGGATAAAATTCATTTAGTTTATTGGCTAGGATTATTTCATTTATTTTCTTTAGACTTTTTTCTTGTCCTGAAACGCTACCCTTTTGAAATGCCTCCCCAAAACTGGCTAGAAAGGCATAACTGATTATCTGATGAGTTGAACTATTTTCAAGAATAAATCGGTATTTTATAATCTGATTTAGAAATGAATCAACTTTCTCACCTGAAAGTCCCTCATAACCAATACCTTTAAATATTAACTCAGATAAAACCTGTTTAGTCTGAATATTATCAGGGTTATTTTCAAATGATTTACCATAGTGAAATAAAGCTTTTTTGTAGTTCTGATTTGTATAATAGTAATATCCCAGTAAGTCATTATAAGTTTGGATAAAATCTTTCTTTTCAATCGAATCACTTAGTTTAAAATAAAAATTATTATAAAACGAATTGTATTTATTTATATTGGGATGGTTTATGACCAACTCACGTGATACATCCTTAAAATAATCAGAAGTAAATTCGATAGAAGCAGAACTCTTTTTATTTGAATTAATATACTTTGCAAGCATAGTACCGTTATACAGTTTGGTTTTATTTTGCTCGATAAGTAAACTTGCCAAACAACTACTTTTCATAAACTTTATTGAGTTATCTGGAT
>JBPXJX010000452.1:0-4307 GCA_051715525.1 Bacteroidales bacterium | reverse complement strand
TTAAAATACAAAAATACAATAATGTTTCAAATTTAATAATTTGTTGCAATTTCATTTTATGATTAATGCAATTGACCAAGTAAAATGCTATAAAATGATGATAAAAAAAGGAGGTCGCCCTCCTTCTTATATTTCTATATATTTAATTACTCCTGTTTATTTCCGTCCGCTTGATCTTTGTTTTCTTTTGGAGGCCTAGGTAGAAGTGCTTTACGTGACAATTTGTATTTTCCTGATTTCTTATCGATTTCGATAAGTTTAACCTCAATAATATCGCCTTCTTTAAGAACATCTTCAACCTTCTCAACACGTTTCCAATCAATTTCAGAGATATGAAGAAGACCATCTTTTCCTGGAAGTATTTCAACAAATGCTCCAAAAGCAAGAATTGACTTAACTTTTCCTTTATAGATTTCTCCAACCTCAGGAATGGCAACAATGCTACGAATCCATCTAACAGCAGCATCGCGCGATTCACCATTATCGGCAAATACGTTTACAATTCCGCTATTGTTTACCTCTTCGATATTGATGGTAGCACCAGTTTCTCGCTGTATTTCTTGGATAACCTTTCCACCTGGGCCAATAACTGCACCAATCGATTCACGTGGTATTGCAAACTGCTCCATACGTGGTGCGTGTGGCTTCAAGTCAGCGCGTGGTTCTGATAAGGTTTCAAGCATTTTACCAAGGATATGCATTCTACCCTCATTGGCTTGTTGAAGTGCCTTTGCAAGTACTTCGTACGATAATCCATCAACCTTAATATCCATCTGTGTTGCAGTGATACCATCTTTTGTACCAGCAACTTTAAAGTCCATATCGCCAAGGTGATCTTCGTCGCCTAAAATGTCAGATAAAACGGCCCACTTAGAGTTGTTACTAGAAGTAATTAAACCCATTGCAATACCCGAAACAGGTTTTTTCATCTTAATACCAGAATCCATAAGTGCAAGTGTACCAGCACAAACAGTAGCCATTGAAGATGAACCGTTAGATTCAAGGATATCGCTCACAACCCTAATTGCATATGGATTCTCACTTCCTGCAGGGATCATGTTCTTTAATGCACGGTGAGCAAGGTTTCCGTGCCCAATCTCACGACGGCTTATTCCGCGTGAAGCTTTTGCTTCGCCAGTTGAGAATGGAGGGAAGTTATAATGAAGGGTGAATTTCTCGGTTCCTTTGAAAAGAACCTCATCGATAATCTTCTCGTCGAGTTTAGTTCCTAAAGTTACTGTGGTAAGTGATTGTGTTTCACCACGGGTGAAAAGAGCCGAACCGTGAGCCATAGGAAGAAAATCAACCTCGCTGGTAATGGTTCTGATCTCATTTGTTTTACGACCATCAAGACGAACGCCTTCATCAAGAATCATATTACGCATAGCCTCTTTCTCAACGGCATGATAGTAACGATTCACAAGGAAGTTTTTAGCTTCGCGCTCTTCCTCAGGTAAAGTCTCGATAAACTCCTTTTTAATTGCTTCAAAACCATCAGCTCTTTCATGCTTTGGAAGGACTGATTTTGCAACCTTGTAAACTTTATCGTAGCAGAATTTATGAATATCGGTCCTAAGAGCTTCATCATTCGTTTCGTGGCAGTAGGTACGCTTAACAACACCTAACTCTTTTGCCAACTCCATTTGGGCAGCACATTGCTTTTTGATAGCATCGTGAGCTAACTTAATAGCTTCAAGCATTTCGGCTTCAGAAACTTCTTTCATCTCGCCTTCAACCATCAGGATATTATCGTAGGTAGCGCCAACAATCATATCAAGATCGGCGTTTGCCATCTCGCTAAAAGTTGGGTTGATAATGAATTTACCATTAATACGGGCAACCCTAACCTCTGAAATTGGGCCATGGAATGGCACATCAGATACCGCAAGGGCAGCAGATGCAGCAAGACCAGCAAGCGCATCGGGCATAATATCCTTCTCGGCAGAGATAAGGTTTATAGTAACGAATGTTTCAGCATGAAAATCTTCTGGAAACAATGGACGTAAAGCACGATCAATTAATCGTGCAACTAGGATTTCTGAATCGGAAGGCTTTGCCTCGCGCTTCATGAAACCGCCGGGGAAACGACCACTAGCAGCATACTTCTCTTTATATTCAACGCTAAGGGGCATAAAATCAACATCTTCCTTAGCTTCTTTTGCGCTCACCACCGTGGCAAGCAGCATGGTTTTACCCATTCGAAGAACAACTGATCCATCGGCTTGCTTAGCAAGTTTACCGGTTTCGAGGGTGATAACACGTCCATCGCCCAAATCAATTGTTTTCTGTACAACTTTAAACATACAATAATTCTTAAAATGAATATTAAAATCTATATAAACACACCATTAGATACTTTTCAAAAACGCAGGGTTTGCTTTGATGTTCAAAAGCAATAGTAAAGAATTGAAAAAAAGGGCAATCATCGAATTGCCCTTTTCTGTTTTTTTTACTTTCTCAAGTTTAGCGCTTTTATAATAGCACGATATCTTTCGATATCACGTTCCTTAAGATAATCGAGTAGCCTTCTCCGCTTACCCACTAGCTTCAGCAGCGCACGTTGAGTGCCATAGTCTTTTCTATGGGTTTTCAAATGCTCTGTGAGGTGGCTAATACGGTATGAAAATAACGCTATCTGGCTCTCTGGAGATCCAGTATCGGTATTAGACTTTCCGTACTCGGTAAAAAATTCCATCTTCTTTTCTGCAGTCAAATAATTCATAACACTGATAATTAGTGGGTATTTAAATGCGTGATTTAGGGCGCAAAGATATAAAACTTTTTGATATAAAAAATGCAATAGCTAGCCTAAAATATTTGCAACGCTATGAGAACTATTGCAATCACAGGGGATTTATACGAATAATTATTTGAAAAGTTTTTTTAAAAGCGATACCTACTTGATGTATTCTTTAATTCTTTCGATTGAAGTTACTAGTGGGGTTGGCTTATACCCTAAAATATTTATCGCTTTATCAATATTTAGGCTTGAATCGAGTGGGCGTTTTGCGGGCTCAGGAAGCTCTGCTGACTTAATAGGAATTAGCAGCTCATCGCTTAGTTCAAATGCTGAAGCAACCTTTTTAGATAGTTCGTAAACTGAAATTCGTTCGCCTCCTGAGATATTAAAGATTCCGTTATCTCTTTTTTGTGCTAAACGGATTATTCCATTGGCTAAGTCATCGGCATCAGTAGGTGTTCGAAACTGATCGATTGGAACCTTAAAGGGTTTACCCTTTTTAAGATTATCGATTACCCTTAGGGCGATGTTGGGTCGAGCAAGATGCTCATCATTGCCTATAACGAGAGAAGTTCTGACGATTGACGCTCCAATTTTTAAATCTAAGATGCTCTTTTCCGCCTCAACCTTAGTTTCTCCGTAGTATGATAATGGTGAAGTTGTATCTTCTTCAGTATAGTTGCCTTTAAGCCCATCGAAGATAAAATCGGTAGATAAAAAGATCATATAAACCCCATAATCGCGACATGCAGCTGCAAGTCGTGTAGTAACCTCAACATTAATCTTTTGTGCGCTATATCTATCTACTTCACAAGCATCAGGGCTAGCCATTGCTGCACAATGTATTAGTATATTTGGGCATATGGTTTCAATCAGCTGGTTTAAATCTGAGTAAACAAGGTTTACTGTAAAAAAATTTACATTGGCATCAAACTGAACCCTCTTCTGAGAAGTGGCATAAACTTGATATTCTGCATTTTGAGATAACATTCGAATAACTCTTCGCCCGACCAACCCATTAGCGCCTGTAACAAGAACTTTCATGGTTAATTGATTTTTTTTATATGCTTTTCAATAATAGTTTTGCTCCAAGATGGCAATATAAGCATTTCTTGGAATCGCAGTAACACCTTTTAAGATGAATTAGCGCTTGCGTATCGAAAGATGATTCAGATTTTACACCTAAAGCTGTGAATTTCTTAATTACACTATTACTTTCGGGTTTTATCGTTTCGAGCAGTTTTATCGCTTTTTCCTTTAAATTATTTTTAGCCCTGGAAATTCCGTATGCAAATATAAAAGGTACCAACGAATTTATTGCAATAATTGAGATAGTGTCTGAACCAATCTTTTTATCAACTGATTTAGATTCTTTAACAAAGGTGTAATGCGATTCCCAATAGGCTGTAGTATCAACCTGAAACAGTTTAATAATCTCCTTGATATCCTCAACTTCAATAATTTTTGAGAATAATGATGATGATTTATGGATTAGCATTGCAAATTGGGCAATTCGAATAGTTGGGAATGCCGTTGGTCGCATCCTAAGAAATTTCCATAAATGCCA
>JBPXJX010000451.1:0-3082 GCA_051715525.1 Bacteroidales bacterium | reverse complement strand
AGCAATGTAGGCAACCAAATGGCGTTTGCCTCAAAATGCCAAAACGTAACGGATACAATTACAATAGTAAGTTCATCCGAACTTTATAACCTTACAACAAGTTGGGTGAATGAGTATAGTAAACTTAATCAAGGCTCAAAGATTAAGGTTATACAATTAACCGACAATCAATCAGAATTTATATCAAAAGATAAGGTTGGGATATACTTTTTATCTAATGATTTTGGGTTGAATGCAAAACAAGAAGCTGTTTGGAAAATGGTTGTTGGTGTTAATGCCATTGTTCCAATAGTAAGCGCAAAATGCCCTTTTCTTGATGAGTTAAACGCAAAAGGCATTACTTCAGAAAAGATGGCAATGCTTTTCAAAGATCCAACTCTAAGGAGCTGGGGAACTGTACTTAAAAATAAAAACACAAGCCCAGTAAGACTTTTTGCTATAAAGGGTGAATTAAATAAATCTGAAATAGCAAATTTCTTAAAAATTGAACCATCATTAATTACTGGGAGTGAGTTTGAGAATTATGAAGAGATGATTGCTGCAGTTAACAAAGAGCAAAATGCTATTGGTTTTTGTAAGATTTCAGATATAATTAATCCTAATACGAAAGAAATCAATGCGGGAATTAAACTTTTACCTATAGACAAGAATGGTAATGGGAAAATTGACTCCAACGAAAAAATATATTCTGATTTGGCCTCTTTCCTAAGAGGCGTTTGGGTTGGTAAATATCCACAGGAATTGAATTTAAATATTTACTCCGTTTCAGCATCAACTCCAACAGATGAGAGTACAATCGCCTTTTTATCTTGGGTAATGACTGATGGACAGCAACTACTAAACAAAAGCGGGTTCAGCAATCTTGCGTATAACCAAAGGCAGTCGAATTTAAGTAGGTTGAAAAGTAACGAGGTTGTTGTTGTGCAATCGAAGGGATACCCCATAGTACCAATTGTAGCCGGGATTATTGTATTGTGTATTGCTTTATTCTTTGGTATTGACTATTTATCACAACGATTGAGAAATGGTGAAGTGTTGCCTATTAATGTTGCTACTACATCAACTTTCATAAACGAGCAATCCGTTGAAGTGCTTGAAGGTCTATATTTTGATAAATCACACACTTGGGCTTTTTTAGAAAAAAACGGTGTTGTAAGCATTGGAATTGACGATTTCTTACAACACGTAACGGGCCCAATTACTCGAATCAAAATGAAGAGTTCTGGAGAAGAGGTTAAGAAAGGCGAACCATTCTTAACGATTATTCAGGAAGGGAAGCAATTGAATATTAAAGCCCCCATATCTGGTAAAATAAAAGCTCAAAACGAAAAATTATTATCGAATTCATCAATTTTAAATACTTCTCCTTATTCCGATGGTTGGATTTATAAAATTGAACCTACAAACTGGTTAAGGGATACTCAATTCCTAATCTTTGCAAAAAGTTATAGGGAGTGGATAAAGTTGGAATTCTTACACCTTAAAGATTTCTTAGCCGTTGCTTTAAGGGCAAACTATGGCGAAAATGCTCAAGTTGTGCTTCAAGATGGTGGCGAGATTAAAGATGGTGTCCTTAAGGAGTTAAGCCCCGAAGTGTGGGAAGATTTTCAAACTCATTTTCTTGAAGGTTCAAAATAAGTTAAGATTCTAATCGCGTATTATTTCCCAAACATCTAAAATGAGGAATTATGGGTTTAGATAGAAGAAATTTCTTAAAAGCACTTGGGCTTGCTGGTGCAACTCTTGCCATAGGTAAAAGCTTTGGTTCGCCACAACAAAAAAAAATAGAGGAGACTGAAGTTGAATTTAGCGCCATTCTGTACGACTCAACACGTTGCGGTGGTTGCCAAAGTTGCGAGATTGCATGTGCCGAGGCACATGGTTTGCCCAGTCCCAAAGATGAACCTAAAGTGGGTGTGTTGCGAAAAACTGACGAAAATCGGCGTGTGGTTGTTAATGCATATAGTACATCAAAGGGAGAGGTTTTTGTCAGAAAGCAATGCATGCATTGCAACGAACCTGCATGTGCTGCGGCATGTTTAACGCAAGCCATGCATAAGACAAAGGAAGGCCCTGTTATTTGGCGCGGGAATAAGTGTATGGGATGTAGGTATTGTATGGTGTCGTGCCCATTTGATGTGCCTAAGTTTGAATATCACAGCGCAAATCCAAAGATTCAGAAGTGCGATATGTGCTACGATAAAGTATCAACGGGTGGAATGCCAACTTGTGTTGAGATTTGTCCTGCCGAAGCATTGATGTTTGGCAAACGCAGAGATTTAATCAAGGAGGCTCGAAAACGGATTTATGAGAACCCAGGCGTTTATCACGATGAGATTTATGGCGAACACGAAGCCGGGGGAACAGGATTCTTATATCTTACACCAACCCCAGTTAATGAGTTAGGATTTAACGCCTCAATCCAAAAATCATCATATCCTGAGTTATCTAAAGGTTTCCTTTTTAGTGTACCAACAATATTCGTACTTCTTCCACCGCTTTTGCTAGGACTTCATGAAGCAACGAAAAAACGAATATCAAAGGAAGGAGGTGCAAATGAGTAATGTAGATTATACAATTGCCAAGGATAATGATGGAAAATCAATATGGAAATTCTTGGTTAGCGAGCTAAAGCCGAAAGGAAAGTGGATTACACCATTCAACGTAATATCAATTCCAATAATGATTCTAGGCTTAGTGCTTATAGTTATTCGTTTTTGGAAAGGGATTGGTTCAATAACAAACCTTACTCAGGAAGTACCTTGGGGCTTATGGATAGGCTTTGATGTTGTTACTGGTGTTGCTTTTGCTGGTGGTGCATACGTGCTCACGTTTATGGTGTACATTCTAAACATGCATAAATACCATTCCATAGTTAGGGTTACCGTTTTAAATGGATTTCTTGCTTACCTATTCTATGCGGGAGCATTGCTTTTAGACTTGGGCCGCCCATGGAATGTGATTAACCCAATTATAGGGAATAACTTTGGAACTAGTTCTGTGCTCTTCCTTGTAGCTTGGCATTTCCTTCTTTATATGATTGCCCAACTAATTGAGTTTTCGCCTACAATAGCCGAATGGA
>JBPXJX010000450.1:0-10856 GCA_051715525.1 Bacteroidales bacterium | reverse complement strand
TCCGAGCCGACAAAAGCCTTCGTTTTTCGAAGGCTTTTTTATTTCCCATTGTTAACCTTTTGCTAACCTTTTTATTACGCTTGTTGTATTATTTGATATAATATTGTATCTTAAAAAAAATAAAATATAACATAAAAATAGATGAGTATTATAACTATTGCCGGTGGTGAAGTGTCGAACCATA
This sequence comes from Bacteroidales bacterium, assembly GCA_051715525.1. GTDB lineage: Bacteria > Bacteroidota > Bacteroidia > Bacteroidales > Tenuifilaceae > UBA8529. The sequence continues at coordinate 10,672 of JBPXJX010000450.1, read as the reverse complement.
AGGGAACAACCGTGACCTATAAATTAAAATGTGAGGGCTGTGGCTTTATTGATAGCTCCGAAACAACAGTAACAATGATGAGAGGAGTAACGAAGTAACCACAAAAAAATGCCCAAACTGTGGGAAGAATCAAGTTATAAGGTTGAAGATTGATTTGAATTAACCCTTTCTATTTTTATAATAAAGCTAATAATTGCTTAAGTTTTGTTTCAGCAATTTTAAGGTTGTACTCAAAGGTAACTAACCGTGTAGATGATTGAACAAAATTCTCTTGAGCCAAATGAAGCTCAAGTGAAGTTGTTTGCCCCAATTTTAATCGCTGGGTACTTATCTCAAGATTTTCTTTAGTAAGTTTGTTATTCTCCCTTTCGATTTCAACCAATTGACGTTGATTCTCGAACTGTGTAATTGCATTTAAAAGATCTGTGGTTACTTGAATTTTGGAGTTCTCAAGGTTGTATTCTGCCGATTTTAAGTCGAGTTTTGCTATTGATACCTGGCGTTTTATCTTTCCCCCTTGAAACAGTGGTATAGATATAGAACCTCCAATTGAAGGTCCAATATTATTGCTAAAGCGATTATCGAGGTAATTATTACGAGATTGAGAGTAACCATACTCGGCATTAAAACTTATTTGTGGAAACCTTGAGCGTTGATACTCTTTTAGAGATAGACCTGCAATATTAAGCTGTTTCTGGAATGAAAGGATTGATGTATTTGTTGATTCAAGCTGTTGAACAAGTTCATTTTTATTAAAAGTAAAGTTTACTTGAATAGTATCTATAACATCATACATCGAATCAGTTGTTATGCACATCAAGCTGGCTAATGTTTTCTTCGCAGCATCAATTACATATTGTTGGTTTATTGAGTTCTCGCGATATACATTCAGGTCAATTTTTGCTTGTAAAAGGCTACTTTTTTGCCCCGATCCAGTTTGAAACGATGTTTCAAGAATCTTCACAAGTTGCTTATTGTAGCTAATAATTTCATTAATATTCCTTAACTGCTGCTTTTGCCTAACAACGTCAAAATAGGCAGCAATCAATGCATACTGGGTTTGAAGCACTTTATCCCTAAATTGAAGTTCTCCTAAAGCTTCAATTTCGTTAAGTTTACTTTTGGTTACAAACATTTTTCCGCCATCAAAAAGGGTCCAGCTAAGTTGAGCGCTACCAGATAGTATTTTAGTAGTTGCATCATTGGTGGTTTTTGTAACGTTTGTACTAGATTCTGATTTAAGATCTAACATGGAAACTTTACCACTCCCAACCAATGAAACATTAGGGAGAGCACCCGTGTTACCCCAAGTATTGTTCTTTTTAGCAATTTCGGCAGAATTACTAGCCACCATAATGCCATAGTTATTCTTAAGTGCAATCGCAAGGGCATCCTCAATGGTTAATAACGATTGTGCGTTTGCCAAGCTAAATGATAAGAGAAATATTATTGCAAGAATGTGTTTCATTTTTTCTATTAATTGACGTTTCAATACTGTGTAGTCTCTATTTTTTTACTTGAGAAAAGGATATACATAACCGGTATTACAAATAGAGTAAGGATAAGGGCAAAAAGCAAACCTCCTACAACCACAATACCCAACGAAACGCGGCTTGAGGCGCCTGCTCCAATTGCAAGAGCAATTGGCAAAGCTCCGAATATTGTAGCCAGTGATGTCATCACGATAGGACGGAAACGAGCTGAAGCTGCCTCAAACGCAGCAACGCGTTTGGTCATTCCACCACGATATTTTTTATTAGCAAACTCAACGATTAGGATGCCATTTTTGGTTACAATACCTATAAGTAGGATCATACCAATTTCGGAGAAAATATTTAAGGTTTGACCAAAAATCCATAGCGAAAGCATTGCCCCCGTGATTGCCATTGGTACGGTTAACATGATTATAAAAGGATCGCGAAAACTCTCGAACTGAGCTGCAAGAATTAAGTAAATTAGTATTAATGCGAGTACAAGAGCAAATGATATATTAGAGCTACTCTCGGCAAAATCGCGCGATTGCCCTGCTAGGTCAGTGCTGAAAGAATCGTCTAGGAGCGTTGAAGCGATACGCTTCATTTCATCAATTCCTTCGCCAATAGTTCTTCCAGGTGCAAGATTTGCTGAAACGGTTGCTGATTTATAACGGTTAAAGTGATAAATGGCAGGAGGATTGCTATTCTCCTCAATTTTTATAAGGTTATCGAGTTGAATCATTGCCCCCGTATTATTTCGAACATAAAGCGATGTAATATCTGCAGGTTTGCTACGATTTTCTCTATCAACTTGTCCAATAATAAAATATTGCTTGTTATTCTTGAGGAAATACCCGTATCGACCACCACTTAATGCGAGGTTAAGCGCATCAGAAACATCACGCTCGCTAACTCCAAGACTAGTTGCCTTAAGCCTATCAACAGTAATATTTATTTCTGGCTTGTTAAACTTAAGGTTAACGTCAACACCACTGAATACCGGGCTTGCCTGAGCCTCTTCAAGGAACTTAGGAAGAACTTCGCGAATTTTACCAAAGTTGAGGTTTTGAAGAACAAACTGCACTGGCAATCCACCACCAGAAGAGGTTGTTATGGTCGGCTCTTGGCTTGCCATAATTCGAGCATCAGGGATTGAGCGATACCATTTGGTTACTTTATCGTAAATTTCTTGCTGAGTTGCTTTACGGTCTTCAGGTTGAAGAAGGAATGTCATAACATTACCGCTGTTTGCACCTGAGCTTCCCATTCCCCCACCATAACGAGCCATGATAAAGTTTGCCTCAGGGATAGAGTCTATCTGCTTTTTAGTTACCTTATCTATAACTTTTTGCATAGCACTAAACTCAGTTCCTTCAGGAGCTGTGAGAGATGTTCTAATAAAACTATGATCCTCAAGCGGAGCAAGTTCCGACTTTAGCTGTTTGGAGATAAAATATATAGCAAATATACATGCGCCAACAATTGCAAAAGAAATCCATTTGCGAGAAATGAAAAAGCTTAGGAATCGGCGATAACCTCTTTCTAAACTTTCGAAGAAATTTTCGGTTGCTAAATAAAACTTTGAGTGATGCGACGCCGAACCACCAAGCTTAACGTTGAGTACGGGTGTTAATGTTAACGAAACAAGAGCAGATATTAGCACTGACGTAGCCACAACAATCCCAAATTCACGGAATAGTCTGCCAGTAAAGCCTTGAAGGAATACAACAGGGATGAATACAATAGCAAGTGTCAAGGAGGTAGAGATAACTGCAAAGAAAATCTCGCGAGTACCCTCAATAGCAGCTTGCATCTTATTCATACCTTTCTCAATACGTTTAAAGATATTCTCTGTAACAACTATTCCATCGTCAACAACAAGGCCTGTTGCAAGAACAATCCCTAAAAGCGTAAGAACGTTAACGGAATAGCCTAAAAGGTACATCACAAAGAATGTCCCAACTAACGAAACGGGTATATCAATGAGCGGTCGAAGAGCAATTATCCAGTTTCTAAAGAATAAGAAGATAATTAAAACCACAAGCGTAATAGCAATAGCAAGGGTTTCAATCACATCTTTTACCGATTGACGAACAAAAACTGACCTATCACGACCAACATCTAGCCTCATCCCTTCGGGAAGGAAGGTTTTAACCTGCTCAAGGCGTTTATAAAACTCATCTGAAATTTCGATACTGTTTGCCCCAGGCAGTGGGATAAGAACCATTGTAAGACCAGTTGCACCATTAATGCTTGCAGCAGACTCTTCGCTCTGAGGGCCTAAAACTGCCTCACCAACATCTTTAAATCTAACTACTTGGTTATTTGTTTGTCGTACAATTAGGTTATTGAACTCTTCCTCTGTAGTTAATCGGCCATAGGTTTTGACGATTAGCTCAGTGCCATATCCTCTGATTTTACCCCCAGGCATTTCGATGTTTTCTTTTGAAAGGGCTTGGCTTATATCGGAGGCTGTTATTCCTCGGGAAGCCATTTTTAAAGGATCAAGCCAAAGTCTCATAGCAGGACGTTGCTGACCGTAAATCCCAACCGAGCTGATACCCGGAATTGTCTGGAATTTCTCCTGCAGAACATTTTCAGCATAATCGCTGAGTTCGAGCGCATTCATCGAAGTGCTTCGAACGATAAGGAAGATAATAGGATCGCTGTTTGCATCCGACTTCGTAACTGTTGGAAGGGCATCTAAATCCTGAGGTAGACTTCTTGCTGCCTGCGAAACTTTATCTCTAACATCGTTGGCCGCTTTTTCGAGGTCAGCATCTAGATTGAACTCTACGGTAATATTACTGGAACCTACCGAAGATGATGAGGATATCGATTTAACGCCCTCAATACCATTAATTGATTTTTCTAAAGGCTCTGTGATTTGCGATTCAATAATCTCTGAGTTTGCTCCAGTGTAGGATGTTGAAACCGTAATAATAGGAGGGTCAATTGCAGGGTATAGTCGCACACCCAAGAATGATAACCCAACAACACCCAATAGGATAATCAAAAGGCTCAAAACGATAGAACCTACTGGTCGCTTTAATGCAATATCTGAAATAAGCATAGGTTCTAGTTTTTAATATTCGAGAAAGAGAGCTTTACACCTTCTTTTAAAAAGAGAATACCATTTGTAATAATAGTATCGCCAGGATTAACCCCCGAAGTAATTTCAACTTTCGACTCTTGTCTAACACCTGTTTTCACTTGAACAAAGTGTGCCTTACCATTTTTCGAGACAATTACACTCTTATTACGTTCCTGAGGAATTATTGCTTGAGTAGGAATAAGAATAGCATTTTTATTTTCGCCCAAGGTTAACTTAACATTTGTAAAACCACCTGGAACCAATTCATCGGACTTACTATTTATAATTGCACGAACCTTTATATTTCTTGTGCTAGCATCTATACCACCTTCGGTTGCTAAAACTGTTGCGTCGTATATTTCATCTTTCCCCGAAATCGAGAACTGAACTTTAAGGCCAGGTTTAATCTGGCTACTATACTTTTCGGGGATGCTAAAGTCGAGTTTTAGTTTATCTTGCATACGGATTGTTGTTAAAAGCGTAGAGGTGTTTACCATAGCACCTACACTTATATTTTTTAATCCGATTATGCCATCAAATGGTGCCAAAACCTGAGTTTTACGAATAACGCTCTGTTGAACCTCAATATCTGCTTTTAAAGTTCTAACAAGAAGGCTTGTTTGGTCGTAGTCGTTTTGGCTAACACCGTTTACCTTTAATAGTTCGGTTTGCCTTTCAAGTATTCTCTCCTGATTCTCAAGTTGTGCCTGAGCTTTTTTAAGATTTGCTTGAAGGTCATCGTTATATATCTGTATGAGAAGTGTTCCTTTTCTTACAAATTGTCCTTCAGGAAGATTCACCAGCACAATACGGCCAGACATTTCGCTCATTAAAGCAACTTCCTCAAAGGCTAAGATTGAACCTGAAACGCTTATTTGATTATTTAGGATGGTTGGGCTTGCAATAATCGCATCAACAGCAAGCTGATTTCTTCCACGTTGCCCTTGCTGGCCTTGTTGCCCCTTTTGCTCTTTAGATGATACCTTCGTTTGATCATCTTTTTGCTTTTTTCCGCATGAAAAAAGCGTAAAACCAGTAACGGTAATGAATATAATAATTAAAAGCTGACGCATAAGTTTGGAATAGTTAAATAAAGTTTTCTTTTGATGCTTGATGCTAAGAATAGTTTACTCACAAAAATAAATTTAAATGAAAATAGATGCAAAGATAGTTAGAACTTGGATTTGACTTAACTTTTAAATGAAATGATTTAGATCACCTAAACGATTCTTAAATAAAACTGTTTTTGAGAATTATTTATAAATTAAATTTGGGAAAAAAAGAGATGAAAGAAGCATTAGAATTCGTAAAAGCGCTTAAATCCAATAATGATCGCGATTGGTTTAACAACAATAAGGCTTGGTTTCAAAAGTCTTCTGATGATTTCAAGTCATTTGTAGGATTGCTTATTGCAGGGATTAATGATTTTGATGAATCAGTTGGTTCTGTTGAGGCTAAAGATTGTATTTTTAGAATTTATCGAGATGTAAGATTCTCGAACGATAAATCACCCTTTAAGGCAAATTTTGGTGCTTACATTGCTAAAGGTGGACGAAAAAGCCCTTTTGCAGGATACTATTTTCATCTCGAAACGGATGCTTCGTTTGCCTCAGGAGGAATTTACATGGCTCCAACCGAAGTGATGAAGCGTATCCGCGAGGATATCGATATTTACTCCGATGATTTCATGGCCATTGTAAAAGATAAAAAGTTTGCTAAAACATTTCAGTTCTTTGAGGATGAAAAGCTAAAGCGTGTTCCGCAAGGATTTGAAAAGGAATCACCAGTCGCTGAATACCTTAAGTTTAAGCATATTACTCCTTTCCATAGTCTTAGCAATAAAGATATTGCTGAAAAAAATCTTCTTGAAAATACTTTGGAGATATTTAAAACCATGAAACCCTTGGTAGATTTTCTTAATCGCTCAATTAAAGGGCTTAAGGATGAATAAACGATTAGTTTTACGTATTCATAACCTTATAATAGAGTAGATCAAAAGGCTTTGTCGAGCCCCATCCTTTATTATTGCATTTTTTAGCAAAGCCTCTTTGGTTAATCCATTCTTTTCTAGAACCCTTGTCGAAGCTACGTTTTTCTCAAAAACTTCAGCATAAACTCTAAAGAGTTTTAGTTCATCAAAGGCTACACCAAGAAGCTCCTTTACCACCTGTGTTCCAATACCTTTCCCCCAGAAAGGCTGGCCAATCCAGTAGCCAATCTCTCCGTTGCCCTTATAAACATCATCTTTTAAGATGATACCTGCGGCACCAATGGCTTCGCCATTAAAATCGATTGCAAACTCAGTGGTAGGAGAATAGTTTGAAGCCATGTTTATAAACTGTAAAGCATCCTCTTCGGAGTAAGGAAATGGAAATCTATCACGGAGGTTTTCCCATACTAGCCGGTTGTTAGCATAGAGGGCTATTGACTTGTAATCACTTGCTATAAAAGGCCTTAAAATGGCGCTGGGCATCTCTAAAAATAATTTATCTTGCGAATAATTTTGTGCTCAAATTTTTTGTCTTTAACCTTTTTATTCTTACCAAATGTTACTTGATAGGTTTCCTTTTCAATCCAATTCCCATTCCCATCATACTTATACTCGTAGAAGTAACCCTGATCTGTTTTGGTTTGATAATCGAGCGATTCGAGAGTAATATCTCCGTTTGTGTTGTATTGTCTTTCAATAGAACCCGATTGATAGGGTTTTAAATAATCGATAGGGTAAATATTTAGACCCGAGAATTTGCCCGATGGTTCAAGAACCATTACACGGATAATATTTGCATTGGGTGAGTAGCTGATGCGCTCAATTCCCTTATAAGCGCCTTTTTCATCTAATACTCTCGCCTCGTATGGGATTCCATAATTATCGCAAAAAATCTTGCTAATTGACTGTACAACTTTATTCTTGAAATACTGGATTTCGGAGATAAAACCCGTTGTATCGTTATATTTTAAATTAACTTCATCAACTTTCCAACCAATCATATTAACGAAGTAAGTTTGCGTTTTCTTGGTTAACTTCTTGTTTGGGTTGTAAGTCCAAATGGTTTCGCTTTGCTTTGCATTCAAACTGTTAAATCGAATTTCCGAAACTAAATACCCTTCGTTATTATACTTAGTTATCACCTTAAAGGGTTTAGGAGGGATATCTTTTATAAGAAGTTCAAAAGTATCCTCAGTACTTTCAATAGCGCCGCCTTTGGAAAAGGATTTACTATTTGCCAAATAAGCATCGATGGTGGGCTGAGCAGTAGCAATAAAAGAAAAAGTGAGTAAAACGACAATTGATAAAAACGATTTCATGAAAATTTGGAATAATTTATGGTTTTGCGACACAAATTTAACGAACAATCTATTAATTGATTATGAAGTTTGCTTTAATTGATATTTTTGTAATGTTTTTTTGATAAACGAAATTCGATGATTCCAAAAGGTTGTGTAGAGAAATGCAGAGGATGTAGGCATCGTGAATGGAGTAGTAGTGAAAGTTTGTCTCAAAAGGTTAACTTCTTGGAAAGCAAACTCTCTCCATGGGCAGAAAAGCTTTCAACTGTTTTATCAGTTGATGAACCATATCGTTGGGGATATCGACATAAAACCACGCTTAATGCAGGTTGGGATGTAAAAGGATGGCATTTCGGAATGATGGTACATGACGAACTAATTGATATTCCTAATTGCCCACTTCACAAGCCAGAAGTAAATGAAATACTTAATATTTTGAGAGATGTTATACCTCCTTATATTGACTTTCCTCTTGCTTTCTATGTACAAGCAAAATCTCAGGTTACGCTCGTTGTTAAATCGAATAAACCATATAGTAATTCGTGGCTAACTGAAGTTATAAAACAAAAGTTAGGAGTCTTAGGCGTAAAGGGATTTTGGATTCACTATAACCCATCGGCAGGGCGAAGACTTTATGAGAAGACTCGTTGGGAGTTACTTTTTGGAGAAAAACGCTCCTTTGATTTAAACGGATTACTTTATGGACCTGGGGCTTTTCAGCAACTAATACCAACACTTTATAATCAATCGCTACAATTGGTCGAGGAGTTTTTTGAATTATGCAATAGCAATGCAGTTGTTGATCTATACTGTGGTACGGGAACATCCATGAGCCGCTGGGCTAAATACGATGTCGATATTCTTGGTGTTGAGGTTGGAGGCGAAGCTATTGAATGTGCAAAGTTAAATGTGGCAAAAGCAACTATTTTGAGGGGTGCATGCAGACAAAGAGTTCCCCAAATTCGCAAATGGACAAACGAGCAAAGGGCATTAGGTAAAGAAGTTTATCTTTATGTAAACCCTCCGCGAACTGGTATTGAGAAAGAGGTCTTAGAATGGATTGTTAAAGATGGCAAACCAAAAAAGATTGCTTACCTTTCGTGCAGCGCAGGGACGCTATCAAAAAATTTAACTGTTTTAACCCAAAATGGGTATATAGTAAAAAGACTAACCCCTTACGATTTTTTTCCACAAACCATTCATGTAGAGTGTTTAGCGCTTATAGAAAAGATATAAAACGTCTATTTTATTTCAAATAATTTCTCAATAGTTTCTCCCTCTTTCAGGTTTAAGTAGTGAGTATGTAGCCCAACTTTCTTAGCACCTTCAATATGCTGCTCGGTATCGTCAATGAAAAGGGTCTCTTCGGGTTTTAGATTGTTCTCGTTGAGAATTAGCATAAAAGCTTCGCTATCGGGCTTTCGCATGTGCATCTCGTGCGACAGGTAAACCCTTTCAAAAAAATGTGAAAGGTCTTTACCACTGTAAGCCTTTTGCAAATCTTTTGTGTAAACATCGCAATGTATCTGATTTGTATTGCTAAGCAGGAATGTTCGATACTGCAGCTTGATGCTCTCGAGTAGCTTTAATCGTTCAATTGGAAAATCGAGTAGCATGGCATTCCAGGCGGTATCAATTTGATTATCCGTAAGGGGTTTACACGAGAGATTTCTAATATAATTTCGAAACTCTATGTGCGAAACCAACCCTTTGTCAAGTTGATCGAAAACACCTAGTTGCTGTGCCTGTGAGAATGCACTATCAAAGTTATCAAAACCAATTTTTTTGAACGCATCGATGGTTAGATGGTAGTCAATATTGATTATTACTCCACCCAAATCGAAAATAATATTCTTAATATTCAAGTGTCTATAAGGCTTAAAGATGATTTTTTGCATAAAAAAGATGTTAGCTGTTGAATTTTCGGGTACAAATATGTAATATTGCAGTCCAATTAAAAAACCCTTTGCGGTTTTTTTAGGGCCCATAGCTCAGTCGGTTAGAGCATCTGACTCATAATCAGAGGGTCGTTGGTTCGATACCAACTGGGCCCACAACAGTAAGCCACTTACAACAAAGTAGGTGGCTTATTTTACAAACGTGCCTTTAGCTCAGCTGGTTTAGAGCATTACCTTGACAGGGTAGGGGTCACTGGTTCGAATCCAGTAAGGCACACTAGAAGAGAAAGATCATCCTTTCGGATGGTCTTTTTTTATGCTTAGGGGTCACTGGTTCGAACCGAATCCCGCAGTAGCGGGATGAGCTCACGACCGAAGGGAGTAATCCAGTAAGGCACACTAGAAGAGAAAGATCATCCTTTCGGATGGTCTTTTTTATGTTTAGGGTTCACTGGTTTGAACCGAATCCCGCAGCAGCGGGATGAGCTCACGACTAAAGAGAGTAACAGAGAATAGCGAATAGTCCAATAATAAATACATATAACACTATTTAATTATTAGGTTAGATGTTTTTTAGGATTTCAAAATTCTATCAGAAATCCTTTACGAACCACTCCTTTTTAAAAAACTATTCAAATAGAGCGAATGAACAGATATTTTTGTTTACTTTTAACTTAGGTTTTTAATATTATAAATATCTGAAAATCAAAATACTATTCACTAAACTAAAACAATATGAATTTAAATAAGATTTTTACAGTTTTTGTTTTCTTTTGTTTAGCCATTAGTTTTAACGCTAATGCTCAAGATATAGACCAAGATGGAATTCCTGACAATATGGACAATTGCAAATTTACATACAATCCAACTCAAGAGGATACAGATGGCGACGGAATTGGAAATTTATGCGATTA
>JBPXJX010000449.1:0-3877 GCA_051715525.1 Bacteroidales bacterium | reverse complement strand
GATGCATACAAAGCATAAAAACCAAAAAGAATAGCAAAATGAGCCAATGTTGTGGCAAAGCCAAATAATGTATAAACTATTGCAAACACAAATAAACCAGAAAGCAATATCCTTTTCATTCCTAATCTATCAGCCAACCAGCCAGTTGGATATGACATTAATGCATAAAGTAGGTTGTAAAAGATATACAATCCTATCATTTGGGTATCGCTAAATCCCTGATATTTGACCATCAATAGAAGAAAAACATCTGAACTATTTATCAAAGCAAAAGCAAGTAAACCAATTACAATAAATTTATATTGCGAGCTGGCTATCTTCCAATATCCAAGAAAAGAGAAGAAGTTTGTTTTTTTCCTTTCTGGGTTATTGGCTATTTCCCTTTTCTTCTCTTTTAAAACCCATGTTAGCAATATGGCAACAATTCCGGGGACAAATGCAATTACAAACAACCACCGATACTGTTCTGGGTAGAAATACAGAAATAGTAAAGCGATTAAAGGACCAATCGCAGCACCAAGCGTATCCATCCCTCTATGAAATCCAAAAACTTTACCTTTGGTTTCAGGGGTTGATTCATCACTTAATAAAGCATCGCGTGCGCTATTCCGAACACCTTTCCCAAGTCTATCAAGCGTGCGAGCAAAGAATATCCAAATGGGGAATTGGAAGATGGCCATCATTGGCTTAGAGAAAGCGCTCATTGCATAACCCGAGCGAATGAAAGGAACTCGTTTTCCTACCCTATCGGATAAATGGCCAAAATAACCTTTACTTATCCCTGCTGTTGCCTCGGCTAAACCCTCAAGTATTCCAATTAGAACAACCGAAAAACCTATTGATTTAAGGAAAATAGGCATAATTGGGTAAAGCATCTCGCTTGCAATGTCGGTGAAAAGGCTCACAAACGACAGTAGAACAATAGCTTTTGTAAGAAACTTTGACATAGTTATTTTCTTTATGTAAATATCTATATTCTAAATACCTAAATCAATTTAGGAATTATTACTTTTAGCAATTCAATTTATGTTTTTTGATTTGTTAATTTAACCATTCAAGTAATATGAAATATTTAAAATCCATATTGATTTCAGCTTTAGGTTTTCTTTCTATATCAACTATAGCTCAAGTTGAAAAACAGTCTTTAGTTAATTTTGTTAACCCTTTCATTGGAACCAAAGACATGGGCCATTGCTTCCCGGGTGCTGTTTACCCATTTGGCATGGTTCAGCTAAGTCCCGATACCGATACTGCTCAGTATTCATTAGGCCAAGGTTACAACAAGGAGGTTTATCGATATTGCTCAGGTTACCAATACAGCGATCCAACCATCGTTGGTTTTTCTCACACTCATCTACATGGCACGGGACACTCAGATTTGGGCGATATCCTATTAATGCCCACAACAGGGGCAATCAAGTTAAACCCTGGGATTGCATCCAAACCAAATTCGGGCTATAGAAGTCGATTTTCTAAAACCAGCGAGATTGCAAAAGCAGGCTACTATTCAGTTTTTCTTGATGATTATAAGGTAAAAGCAGAGCTTACAACTACCCCTCGCGTTGGCTTTCATAGATACACTTATCCTAAGGGCGCAGAAGCAAACGTCATTCTCGACTTAGTTCATGGAATTTACAGCTACGATGGAAAGGTAATTTGGGCATCAATCAGACTTGAGAATGATTCTACCATTACAGGATACCGGCAAACCAATGGATGGTCGCGAAATCGCTATATATACTTTGCCATTAAGTTTTCGAAACCATTCAAATCATTTGGTTTCAAGAATGATGAAAAGGAAATTTACAGAGGCTTTTGGCGTCGTTGGCAGATGGATTCAAATTTTCCAGAACGTTCTGGGCACAAGGTAAAAGCATATTTTACTTTTGGTGATATCGAAACGCTAGAGGTAAAAGTTGCCATATCGGGCGTAAGCACTGCTGGTGCTTTAGCAAACCTCAAGGCCGAAGCAGATAACTTAAATTTCGATGGCGCATTGGCAAAAGTACAGGAAGAATGGGAAAAGGAACTTGGGAAAATCAAGGTTTATGGTACTAATGACGAAAAAACAAACTTCTACACCGCGCTTTACCATTGTATGATCAACCCAACCATCTTCATGGATATTGATGGGCAGTATCGAGGACTCGATGGAAATATCCACAAAGCCGAAGGCTTCACAAACTACACAGTTTTTTCTCTTTGGGATACTTTTAGAGCATTTCACCCTTTGATGACCCTGCTGGAGCCAACAAAAGCGAGCGATATGGTTAACTCAATGCTAGCGCATTACACTCAAAGTGTTCATGGTATCCTGCCAATTTGGTCGCATTGGGGAAACGATAACTGGTGCATGATTGGTTACCACGCTGTGCCCGTTATTGCTGATGCCTATATGAAAGGGCTTAAAGGTTTCGATTACGAGCTTGCCCTTAAGGCAATGGTTAGCAGCGCTAACTATGGCAAGTACGATGCCATTGATGATTACATTAAATATGGATATGTTCCAAAGGAACGTAGTGGTAGTTCAGCTTCCGTTACCCTTGAATATGCTTACGACGATTGGACAATCTATCAAATGGCAAAAGCCATGGGAAAAGAGGATGTAGCCAATACTTTCAAGAAGAGAGCTATGTCGTATGCCAACATTTTCGATACTAAGCGTGGCTTTGCAATTGCCAAGGGCAAAGATGGACAATACCTCACTCCTTTCGATCCACTTCAAACACACGATATGGGCTATATCGAAGGAAATGCATGGAATTACAGTCTTTTTATTCCTCATGATATCAGCAATTTGATTGCCCTTTCAGGTGGAAACAAAAAATTCATTCAACACCTCGATTCGCTTTTCACAATGACTTTGCCTCCAAAATACTACGAAAACACTGAGGATATTGATAAAGTGGGTTTAATAGGAAACTATGTACATGGCAACGAGCCAAGCCACCATGTAACATACATGTATGTTTATGCAGGTCAACCATGGAAAACTCAGGAAATTGTTCGTACAGTTATGAACAGAATGTACCTCAACAAACCCGATGGGCTTTGCGGAAACGACGATTGCGGACAGATGTCGGCGTGGTACATCTTTAGCGCAATGGGGTTCTACCCTGTTTGCCCAGGAAGTAATCAATATGTAATTGGAGCACCCTATTTGCCTTACATGCAACTATCATTGGAGAATGGCAAATCGATGACCATAAAAGCCGATAAAGTAAGCGACGCCAATAAATACATTCAGCAAGTAACATTAAATGGGAAACCTCTCGATAAAGGTTACATCACCCATGATGAGCTGATTCAAGGTGGAGAACTCGTTTACACCATGGGCAGTAAGCCAAATAAAAAATGGGGGAATAATTCAAATGATATGCCTTATTCATTGAATAGGGACTAATGCTCATTTAATAGGCCTTATTAAATATTGGCTTAAATAAAAATTCTTAGGAATATTTGTCTGAATCTTGAAAAAGACAACCAAAACTTGAGAAGATTAAATAATCAAGCTAATTTTGATAAAACACTAGTCCTATGGTTAGTTTATTTGAGAATCAAGAAGTTTACAATTTTGTAATACTTCCTATATTAATATTTTTTGCACGCATATGCGATGTAACAATTGGTACGCTAAGAATCATATTTGTATCAAAGGGGAGAAAAAACATTGCACCATTTCTAGGTTTCTTCGAAGTTTTTATATGGATTATTGCCATTAGCCAAATTATGAAAGGTGCAAATAACATCTACTGCTACTTAGCCTATGCCGCTGGTTTTGCTACAGGAAATTACGTTGGGATGCTGGTTGAAGAGAGGTTAGCTGTTGGTAATTTATTAATAAGAATTATTACGGCAAAGGATGGTTTAATTTTAA
>JBPXJX010000448.1:0-1717 GCA_051715525.1 Bacteroidales bacterium | reverse complement strand
TACAGTGGTTAGAAATGCACTTACAACAATATAAAGGTACTGTTATAGCAATCACCCACGACCGCTACTTCCTCGATAACGTTGCGGGTTGGATTCTTGAACTCGACCGTGGTGAGGGCATTCCATGGAAGGGCAACTACTCATCGTGGCTCGATCAGAAAACCAAGCGCATGGCGCAAGAGGAAAAGCAAGAGAGCAAACGCAAAAAAACGCTTGAACGCGAGTTGGAATGGGTTAGGATGTCTCCTAAAGCACGACAAGCAAAAGGAAAAGCAAGGCTATCGGCTTACGATAGATTATTGAACGAAGATGTTAAACAGAAAGAGGATAAGCTGGAACTATTTATCCCCAATGGGCCTCGCCTTGGAAACATTGTAATTGAAGCCAAAGGAGTTTCAAAAGCTTATGGCGATAAGTTACTATTCGATAACCTTGACTTCAACCTTCCTCCAAACGGAATTGTTGGTGTTATTGGTCCTAACGGAGCAGGTAAGACTACTCTATTTAGATTAATTATGGGGCTTGATATGGCCGACAAGGGTGAATTCAAAGTTGGCGAAACCGTTAAACTTGCATATGTCGACCAGCAACACAAATCTATCGAACCAGATAAAACTGTATTCGAGGTAATATCAGGTGGTGCCGACAACATAATGCTTGGAGGCAAACAGGTTAACGCAAGAGCCTACGTAGCCCGGTTTAATTTTTCAGGAGCAGATCAGGAGAAAAAGTGTAACATCCTTTCAGGTGGTGAGCGTAATAGGCTTCACCTTGCTCTAGCGCTTAAAGAGGAAGGCAACGTTATCCTTCTCGATGAGCCCACTAACGATATCGACGTAAACACGCTTCGCGCGCTTGAGGAAGGTATCGAAAATTTTGCTGGCTGTGCAGTTATTATCTCCCACGACCGTTGGTTCTTAGACCGCGTAGCAACACATATACTAGCATTCGAAGGCAACTCACAGGTAGTATTCTTTGAAGGTTCTTACTCCGACTACGAGGAAAATCGCAAGAAACGCATGGGCGATGAAGGTCCTCATAGAATTAAGTATAGGAAGTTGATGGAATAGTATAAAAGGGGCAAGTGGCAAGCGACAAGTGGCAAGTTAAAAATCAAATAATTACAATTATGAAAGAAATAAACTATATCAATTCCGAAGAGCAAACGTTCTCGATGCTTTGTCATCTTAGCGCTTTGTCTGGGATAATAATTCCTTTTGGTCATATTATTGGCCCTTTGGTTTTTTGGCTAATCAAAAAAGATCAATTCATGGAAGTAGATCGCCAAGGGAAAGAGGCTTTGAACTTTCAAATATCGATGACTATTTGGATGATTATTTCTGGAATACTTGTAATTATTGTAATTGGCTTGTTCGCTTTGATAGCACTTGGCGTACTAGACCTTGTTATAACCATTGTAGCAGCAGTGAAATCGAACAATGGCGAAAGATTTAAATATCCATTAAGTCTAGAAATCTTAAAATAATTATCACGATTTAATCTTTATGACTTTTCAAGTCAAACCGCAAGTTGATCAATATCAATCCTTGCGGTTTTTCTTTTATTTATGTTGATTGATGTTACAATTTTCAATACATTTGGAAAAAGACCAAATCCTTATTTCTTAATTTTCGTCTACCTATGGAAGAAGAATCCAAGCTAAAGAAATCGCGCAGAGAGTTTGTTAAAAACATTGGGTTAATTGGCCTTGGCGGCA
>JBPXJX010000447.1:0-6918 GCA_051715525.1 Bacteroidales bacterium | reverse complement strand
TGGTTAAATTGCAAAGATGCTATCATTGAGGTCGATCTTTCGTCCGGTTTCCTTTCCAGCTATATTTAGTACGTTTATTTCCATTATTTCTCAATAATTAAATATGAACCTTTAGCTCCTGGAATAGAACCCTTAATGAGTAGCAAGTTGCTCTCTGGAATCACTTTTAAAACCCTAAGGTTAGTGATTTTAACTTTATCACCACCTGTACGTCCGGGTAATCTCTTACCTGGGAAAACACGTGATGGAAAGGATGATGCACCCATAGAACCGGGAGCGCGAAGACGGTTGTGCTGACCGTGAGTCTGGCCACCTACTCCGCCAAAGCCATGACGTTTAACAACGCCTTGGAATCCTTTACCTTTAGTAATACCTGAAACATCAACCCATTTGTCGTCATTGAAGATATCGACTGTGATAACGTCGCCGAGTTGGCTTTCGCTATTCCAATCTCTAAACTCAACAATCTTACGCTTTGGAGTCGTGTTCGCTTTTTTGAAGTGACCTAACAAAGGTCGTCCGGTGTGCTTCTCCTTCTTGTCGTCGAAAGCGAGCTGAACGGCACTATAACCGTCGTTCTCGTTTGTTCTGACTTGAGTTACAACGCAGGGACCAGCTTCAATTACAGTGCATGGTATGTTCTTACCCTCGGCACTGAATACGGAAGTCATTCCGATTTTACGTCCAATTAATCCTGCTGACATTTTTTAATCAATTAATGATCAAACTCATACTTTAATTTCTACTTCGACTCCAGATGGAAGTTCGAGCTTCATTAGGGCATCGATGGTCTTCGGGGTGGAGCTGTAGATGTCGAGTAAACGCTTGAAAGAGCTGAGTTCAAATTGCTCTCTCGATTTTTTGTTCACGAAAGTTGAGCGGTTCACGGTAAAAATCCGCTTGTGTGTTGGTAGCGGAATGGGACCACTCACCACAGCGCCTGTTGCTTTAACAGTCTTCACGATTTTCTCGGCAGACTTGTCAACCAGGTTGTGGTCATACGATTTTAGTTTAATTCTAATTTTCTGGCTCATGTTATTACTGCTATGTAGTAATTTTTATTCTTCTTCCTTAACTACTTTACCGCTAGCGCTCTCAATAACTGTCTTTGCAATATTGGTAGGAACCTCAGCATAGTAGGAAAATTCCATTGTTGAAGTTGCACGACCAGATGTAAGAGTACGAAGTACGGTTACATAACCGAATTGCTCAGAAAGAGGCACTTTGGCCTTAATAACGCGGGCAACACCTTTTGATTCCATTCCGGTGATTTGTCCTCGACGCTTGTTGAAATCGCCGATAACATCACCCATGTACTCTTCGGGGGTTACCACTTCTACTGCCATAATTGGCTCAAGGATGATCGGGCCTGCTTTAGGGCAGATGTGACGGAAAGCTTGACGTGCGCAAATCTCGAACGATAGTGCATCGGAGTCTACTGCATGGAAAGAACCGTCTTTCAGGGTTACTTTCATGCTTGGAATTGAGTAGCCTGCAAGAACACCGTTTTTCATTGCTTGGGTAAAGCCTTTCTCTACTGGAGGTATAAACTCTTTAGGAATATTACCTCCTTTAACATCGTTGATAAATTGTAGACCTGTAACACCCTCGTCGGCTGGGCCAATCTCGAATTGAATATCGGCAAATTTACCTCTACCGCCCGATTGCTTCTTGAATACCTCACGATGACTAATAGTCTTGGTGATAGCCTCACGGTAAGCAACCTGTGGTGCACCTTGGTTAATATCTACGCTAAATTCACGACGTAAACGGTCAACAATGATCTCGAGGTGAAGCTCGCCCATACCTCTGATAATGGTCTGACCACTATCCTCATCGGTATTAACTCTAAAAGTTGGATCCTCTTCAGAAAGCTTGTTTAATGCTATTCCAAGTTTATCCATATCTTTTTGAGTTTTTGGCTCAATAGCTAAACCGATAACTGGCTCGGGGAATGTCATTGACTCAAGAGCAATAGGGTGCTTCTCGTCGCAAACGGTATCACCAGTTCTAAGATCTTTAAAACCAACTGCTGCGCAGATATCGCCTGCTTCGCAGAATTCGATTGGGTTTTGCTTGTTAGCATGCATCTGGTAAAGACGGCTTACGCGATCTTTTTTACCAGTACGTGTATTGAAAACGGCACTACCACTATCGAGTTTTCCTGAGTATACACGGATAAATGCTAAACGACCTACGTATGGGTCGGTTGCAATTTTAAATGCTAATCCGCAGAATGGCTCAGAAATTTCTGGTTTACGAGTTTCCTCTTTTTCAGAATCAGGGTTAATACCTGTAACCGCTCCTTTATCGAGAGGGCTAGGTAAGAATGCAATAACTGCATCGAGTAACCTCTGAACTCCTTTATTTTTGAAAGCTGAACCACAAAGCACAGGAATAATCGCCATGTTTATGGTTGCCTTTCTAATAGTTTCGGTAATCTCCTCTTGGGTTATTGAATTTGGATCTTCGAAATAACGCTCAAGTAAATCATCGTTGAACCCTGCAACTGCCTCGATGAGTTTATCACGCCATTCAGCGGCTTCATCTTTCATATCAGAAGGAATCTCTTCGTATCTGAAATTTAAGGTTTTAGTTTGAGGATCATCAAACCAGATTATAGCTTTATTTTCGATTAGATCAACAACACCCCTAAAAGTCTCTTCTGCTCCAATAGGAAGTTGTATTGGCATTGCATTCGCACCAAGTCTCTCCTTAATTTGGCTAACTACTGATAAGAAATCGGCACCAGTACGATCCATTTTGTTAACGAATGCGATTCTGGGAACTCCGTATTTATCAGCTTGACGCCAAACGGTTTCGCTTTGTGGCTCAACACCTCCAACAGCACAAAACGTAGCAACGGTACCATCAAGTACGCGAAGCGAACGTTCAACCTCTACAGTGAAATCAACGTGACCAGGAGTGTCGATAATATTTACCTGATACTGTTGGTTGTTATATTTCCAAAAAGTAGTAGTTGCGGCAGATGTAATAGTAATACCTCTCTCCTGCTCCTGAACCATCCAGTCCATGGTAGCAGCTCCATCGTGAACCTCTCCGATTTTATGAGTTTTTCCCGTATAATAGAGAATGCGCTCGGTAGTTGTTGTCTTACCGGCGTCGATGTGTGCCATAATCCCTATATTCCGGGTAAACTTTAGATCTCTGCTCATTCTTTATTTCCTTCTATCAATATTTCTCAACTACTAAAATCTGAAATGAGCAAAAGCCTTGTTGGCTTCAGCCATTTTATGCATATCCTCTTTCTTTTTAAAAGCAGCACCCTCCTCGTTGAAAGCGGCCATAATCTCAGCAGCAAGCTTATCGCTCATGCCACGACCAGTTCGCTTACGAGAGTAAAGGATCATGTTTTTCATAGATAGAGATACCTTACGATCGGCGCGAACTTCCATTGGAACTTGGAATGTTGCACCACCAACGCGGCGACTCTTAACCTCAACCTGTGGGGTAATGTTTTCAAGCGCTTTTTTCCAGATATCAAGAGGAGCCTTCTCAGAGTCCTTCATCTTGTTGGCAACAATTTCTAACGCATCGTAAAAGATGTTAAACGATACGCTCTTCTTCCCACTTAACATTAACATGTTAACGAAACGAGTTACCAAAGTATCGTGGAACTTTGGATCGGGAAGAATGATTCGTTTTTTTGGTTTAGCTTTTCTCATTGCTATTAAATCTTCAAGAGTTTAAATTATTTCTTCTTAGGTCTCTTAGTACCATACTTAGAACGGCGCTGATTTCTTCCTTCTACGCCGGAAGCATCGAGAGTACCTCTGATTAAGTGGTAACGAACACCGGGTAAATCTTTTACCCTGCCACCACGAATTAGCACAATTGAGTGCTCTTGAAGATTGTGTCCTTCTCCAGGAATGTAGGCGTTCACCTCCTTACCGTTGGTAAGCCTAACCCTAGCAACCTTTCTCATAGCCGAATTCGGCTTTTTAGGAGTAGTGGTGTACACACGTACACATACCCCGCGTCGTTGTGGACAAGAATCAAGCGCAGGCGCTTTACTCTTATCTACCAGCTTCGACCTTCCTTTTCTTACTAGCTGTTGAATTGTAGGCATATAAACACTATATATTTAATTAAAAAATTATTACAATTTGGGCTCGCAAAGGTATTGGTTTTTTTCTAATTACAACACAAATCAATCTTTTTTTTATTGCAAACTAGCTATTTAGGGCAATGAATTTTATTTAAGGTGCGAAAATACGGAGTTTTTTGAAACAAATAGGCCTTATGGTAATGTCTTGTTGAAGTTTAGCTGTTTCAGAGATTAAAAAAATACGAATATTGGACTCGAATTAAGGTTCTATTGAAATAATAGATAAAAAAGATAAACGAAAGGCTTCACATCTTGCTGGTTTTATACTACTTAGCAATTATCAATAGAAAAATAAAAAATATCTTACATGCCAAGTAACTAATTATCATGCATATTGAACATACGATGTAACTTCGATGCCCTAAAATGATGTTTATATCAAAATTTTACTATTTTTGGAGGGTTTAAAAAATAAGGTGTAGCAACCAAAGGATGTTTAAAGAGCTATATACCTTATTATATATAAACAAAATCTCCATCTAAAAAATTAATGTTTTTTTAAATAACAATTTTAATGCTGCGTAAGGATGAAAACTTATCTTACTAATCAAATCAAGAATGTGGCCCTGCTGGGAAACACCGGCTCAGGTAAAACACTTCTAGCCGAGTCGATGATGTTTGAGGGTAAAGTCATTGAACGAAAAGGGACAATTGAGGGGAAGAACACTGTTTCGGACTACTCTGAAATTGAGCAACAAAACCAACGTTCCATTTTTTCTACTATCCTTTATACCGAATTCCTCGATCGTAAGCTAAATATTATTGACACTCCAGGTTCCGACGATTTCGTTGGTGCTGTTATTTCGGCAATGCGCCCAACCGATACCGTAATTATGGTGGTTAATGCGCAATATGGAGTTGAAGTTGGTACAGAAATTTTCAACCGTCATGCTGATCGTATGCACAAGCCAATGGTTATTGCCATTAACCAGCTTGACCATGATAAGGCAAACTTCGATCAAACATTAGAATCGGTTAAGCAAAGCTTTGGCAACAAGGTAGTTTTAGTTCAATACCCAATTAACCCAGGTAACGAGTTCAACGCTTTTGTTGACGTGCTTACCATGAAACTATATAAGTTTAAGGGTGATACGGGTGTTCGTGAAGATCTTCCTATCCCTGCAGAGGAGATGGATAAAGCAACTGAACTTCACAACGCTTTAGTTGAAGCTGCCGCTGAGAATGACGAATCGCTTATGGAGAAATTCTTTGAGCAAGGTTCACTTAGCGAAGATGAGATGCGTAAAGGCTTATCGATTGGTTTAACCAAACGCAATTTATTTCCAGTATTCTGTGTATCAGGTAAACGCAACATTGGAACAAAGCGTTTAATGGATTTCATCCTTAACGTTGCTCCATTCCCAAGTCAAGTTCCAATGCCAGGTAACGACAGCGGCAAAGAGATTAAATGCGACGAGTCTGCTCCTACCTCACTATATATCTTCAAAACTTCAGTTGAGCCACATATCGGTGAAATCAACTACTTCAGAGTAATGTCTGGAAAAGTTACTGAAGGCATGGATTTGGTGAACAGCAATAACGACACCAAAGAGCGTATTGCTCAGCTATTCGTAGTTGCAGGTAAAAACCGTGTTAAGGTTACTGAAATGGTTGCTGGTGATATAGGTGCTACTGTAAAACTTAAAAACTCTAAAACAAATCATACTCTTGCCGTGCCTGCTCTTAACGGCGTTAAGTTTGAGCCAATGTCATTCCCCAACTCAAAATTCCGTACAGCTATCAAGGCTAAAGTCGAAGCGGATACTGAAAAGATGGGCGAATTGTTAAATCGTGCGCACCAAGAGGATCCTACTATTATTGTTGAACACTCAAAAGAACTTCGTCAGATTCTCGTTTCGGGACAAGGTGAACACCATTTAAATATTCTAAAATGGCACTTAACCAATCTTCATAAGATTGAGATTGAGTTTTTTGCTCCACGTATTCCTTACCGTGAAACGATTACTAAACTTGCTGCCGCTGACTATCGTCATAAAAAACAATCGGGAGGTGCCGGTCAATTCGGCGAGGTTCACATAGTAATTGAGCCACACGTTGAAGGTGCTCCTGCTCCTAAGCAGTATAAGATTGGTGGTAAAGAGATTAATATAAGCGTAAGAGGAACTGAAGAGGTAAATCTTGAATGGGGAGGAAAACTTATATTCTACAACTGTATCGTGGGTGGCGCAATTGATGCCCGCTTCTTACCTGCTATTCTAAAAGGTATTATGGAGAAGATCGAGCAAGGGCCACTTACAGGTTCTTACGCTCGCGATATCCGTGTTGCCGTTTACGATGGTAAGATGCACCCAGTTGATTCAAATGAAATTTCATTCAGGTTAGCGGGTCGTAATGCATTTAAGACTGCATTTAAAGAGGCGGGGCCAAAGATTATGGAGCCTGTTTACGAAGTTGAAGTACTAGTTCCTGCCGACAGAATGGGTGATGTAATGAGCGACCTTCAGAACCGCCGTGCCATTATCATGGGTATGGGAAGCGAGAAAGGGTTTGAGATTATCAATGCACGTGTTCCACTTGCTGAGATGAACAAATACTCAACATCTTTATCATCGCTAACCAGCGGACGTGCTACTTACAACATGAAATTTGCTGCTTACGAGCAAGTTCCTTCTGATGTTCAAGAGAAACTACTTAAGGCTTACGAAGCTGAGCAGGATGAGGAATAGAGTACACCCTAAACCTACATATATATAACCAAACGAGAGAGGGTGCCGCAAGGCACCCTTTTTTATTTCCCTAATTAAAGTTTAACTACTAACTCGAATTTA
>JBPXJX010000446.1:0-1031 GCA_051715525.1 Bacteroidales bacterium | reverse complement strand
TTAAACCCAACCTTAGCATAGGCAATCATCTCCTTATTGCTTTCAAGCGGTTCAGATGGGTCGAGCATGCAAATCTTACCCTCACTATTTAGCACATTAGCCCCTTCAACCTTACGCTTGGTATCTTTATAGAAAACCGAGAAGTTTTCGAGTGTTACCTTATACCAGGCAGTTCCGCCTTCATCCTCTTCGATTTCCATCTCCTTATCAATAGGTATATTGAAAACTGCTTGTGGCGATGCGAATACGTTAACATCCTTTTCGCCTGTTGATGGTGTTAGCTGAGAAATAATATCCTCGCCAAATGGGCTTCCACCCATAACTTTACACTCCTCGCCAATCTCAAAATCGAAATTACATTTACCAGAAATCAAACCGCCCATTACGCTAAACCTACCGCCTACTGCCCCCTCAAGATAGAATGGGTTTGGGCCCGATCCTGCCAACAAAGCTCCTGCAGAGATATCGAGAATGCTAAACTTGCGAGTCTTCCTGAAAATACGCGCTTCAATACCTATATCGGCCTCAACATATGCCCATGCTTGAGCCCGAGCATACCAACCGTTAATTCCAATGCTTGAACTACTCCCAGCACAATACGCATTTTCACCATAGTTTTTCAGCAAAAACTCAGCACCCAATCCAACGCCCAGTTTGGCATAGAATGGAGGTAACTTTGCTTTGAAATCAATACCCAATGATGCCCCAAATGCAATACCGCTACCTTCAGATAATCTATCGGTATTGCGTTTATTGAGCTTATCCTGCATCTTTTTGCTAAAGTTTTTAAGCACTTTATCTGGTGGAGGTGGTAGCTCTGGAATCTCATCGCCAACCATAAAGTAGGCATCGGCCTGAGCAAGCCCAAGAATTTTTATTCCTAAACGATCGGTTGGTGTGCCAACATAGGTATACCACTTATCGGGCGAAAAGTACGCCGAAGCCCAACCCATTCGGTCGTTAGCACCAATTCCTTTTATAAACCCTGCGTTGAGGTAAGTACTTAAATCCGCGTTAAAAACATTATTTTC
>JBPXJX010000445.1:0-1604 GCA_051715525.1 Bacteroidales bacterium | reverse complement strand
GTTCCGCTTCTTAGTTGAATCAAATATCTTATTATTAAAAAATCTACCCTCGAAATGAACAGTAATAGTATCTCCAATTGCTACATTTTTCCCATTAGTCTTGCTAACAGGAACGTAGTATAATCCATTTGCTGTAGGAGCAATGCTTAACTTTTCACCATCCATATATTGCTTAAGAATAACCTTTTCATAATCGCCAAAATCGTTAATCCAATTAAGGAATGCCTCTTTCTCTTGCAGATACTGCTTATCGGTTTGAATCTCGAGCATTTTAATATCAACTCTCATCATCTCTCCCTTATTTATAAACTTTGGCAGTGATGTTTCAAGAGTTTTTGTAAAGAATGAATCAGCAGGGAAATAGAATGCAGAACTATCGCCTAAGGATAGCATCATAAAGCACTCATCAATAGTACCATTAACGACCTTTGTATTTAGTTGAAATTTTCTTAATCCCTGAAAGAACAATGAATCTTTAACAGTTCGATAAGCAACATTTACTGTGATATAGTTTGAAAGTTCGGGCTTTATTGAACCATCGCCTAAACTAATAAGTTTGTAATGAATGTCGCTATCGGTTACTGAAAAGCCAGGAAATTTTGACGATTTATTTGAACAACCAAATGCTCCAACTAGCAGGGTTATTAATATAAGTTTATATCGAATTTGCATCAATAAAAGGTTTTAATTTCATCGTAAAGTTAGAAAAACTTATGTCATACTAACGATAAACGTTTAACATTTCGATATCATAAATAATTGTAGAACGCGATGGAATTTTATCAATATCACCAATCAACCCATATGCAAGATGGGGAGGCATAATAAATTTCCCTTTCTGACCTTTCCGCATAAGCAAAACAGCCTGTTCCAATCCTGACTCAACCCCTCCTTGCCCTACTCTAAACTTCTTAGGTAAATCGGGCTCTGATTTATAGCAAACAGTTCCGTCAAGCAAGGTGATTTTATAAGCAAACTCAATAACGTTACCATCTTTTATTGAATCGCTTTGGGCATCACCCCATACCATAAAATATAAACCGGTTCCGGTTTCTTTCATATCCAGGTTATGCCTTTTAATATAACCTTCAATTAAAGATCGATCTTCGTTTACTAAGGTCTTGTTAATCTTTACAAATGCTTTTTTTGCCTCATTAATTTCTTTTCTTGTCATTCTTTTCTCCTCTTTATTATTGCAGGAGTGGAATGTTAAAACTACAATCAGAACTATAATTATTATTCTCATTGCATTAGCTATTATTAAGTTGTTCAGAGTAGGTTTTTAGAATGTCTTCAAAGTTTTTCTCAGCTTGGGTAAGCGACATAAATGCTTTTCCTCCGGCAGCATTTTTATGACCTCCTCCATTGTAATGCTTCTGAGAAACAGCGTTTACAGGAAAATTTCCTCTTGAACGCAATGATACCTTAACAAACGTTTCGTGTTCAACAAAAAGCACGGAGAATACTATCCCTTTTATTGACAGTGGTAAGTTTACAAACCCTTCTGTATCACCAATACTATGTTTATATCGTTTAAGTTCATCTCTTGTTATAGATATGTAGGCTGCTTTATGCTCTGGAAAAACTTTCATCTTCTCGTTTAA
>JBPXJX010000444.1:0-8771 GCA_051715525.1 Bacteroidales bacterium | reverse complement strand
TAAACGATCAAGCGCAACAACGTTGGTATCCTTACTTCCAGGGGTAATATAAACCTTATTGTCTTCAACCAAAACTGATTCTGAAAATCCGAAAGTGATTTGCTTTGCATGGAAATCTTTCATCATATCAACCGACCACTTAACTTTGCCAGTATTTGCTTCAACGCAAGCAACAGCACCCCAGCCTGTAGAGACATAAACTAAATCGTTAACAACGGTTGGAGTTGTTCTTACACCGGGATAATTGATAATCCACTCCTTCCCAATCTTGGTTTTCCATAGTATTTTACCAGAAAGATCTAGCGAGAATAGATAGTTCATCGTATCAATCTCTCCCTCGATAAAAATGTTTTTCTTAGTAATTGCTGGCGATCCATATCCATTTCCAATCTCTTTAGTTTCCCATAGTAGATTAGGACCAGTAGCAGGCCAACTTTTAAATAGATTAGTTTCCTTGTACATGCCGCTTCTATCGGATCCACGCCACTCCAAAATTTCTTGAGCAGGGCTACTGACCGACCATATAAAACCAATGGCTACAAGAACTGATAACTTTTTTAAATTCATAGTTTTTAAATTTGTTTAGTTAGTGTAAATATGCTAATAATTATTTATTATACTGACCTTTGATGCATTAGGAGGGTTTTTGTTTAATGTTTAATCGGTTTTTTTTGATTCTTAGTAGAAATTATACCCTTTAGTTTGGCCAAAATAAAAAAGCGTAGAGACTTCTACGCTTCAACTTTAAATTTATATCTAAACCCAAAAACAGGTAGTTCGCCTTGCATAAAATCTAAATCCTCTTTAACTCTTTGACCAAACGCCTATGTGGATTATCTTTTTAACATTCACTCATTTCGTGAGTTTACTTTGCCTTATGTTTAAAACAAAGCTTTTTTAGGCTTTTCAGTAGGGGTTTTTTAATGTTGCTTGTATTAATAACAAAACAAACTGAGTAAAAAGATCAATAAAAGCATATCGTTATGAAAGAGAGGATATTAAAAAAGGCATCAATGTTTTATGTGAAGATACTTCAACAGGAAAGACTTCTAAAATATTACATTGATAATGGTTGGGTGTACCATGAAGATACATCGGTTATTAAAACAAGATTGTACTGCTACAATTTTGAGGTTGAGCAATTAAAGAAACTCTTAAAAGACGCTTAGCTATTTGATGGATTAAAATTGAAAAAAGGATATTTTACAGCACCACCGAACTCATTAACTTCATGTTAGGAACTCTAAAATAATCCACTATGACACTCGAAAATGAATTGTTAAATAGATCAGTGATTCTGCTTTTATTATCGTTTACTCTTTCGATTGTAGCATGCGAAAAGCAAAATCAGAATGAGAGTGATACATCAACCTTTAAACTTACGAGTTCTGCCATAGGAGTAGATAGCCTTCTTCCTGCTGATTATACCTGCGATGGAGTTAGTGCAACGTTACCTCTTGGATGGAGTGGGTATCCCGAAAGTACAAAATGTTTTGTGTTGATTATGCACCACGAGGCTTCGCCAACCGATATTCATTGGTACTGGCTGGTTTATAACATTCCAATTACCGTTAATAGTGTCGATAGGAATGAAGCTGGTTTTGGAACCTTAGGAACGAATAGCGTAAACGATCACCTTGAATATGCCCCACCTTGTTCGCAAGGTCCTGGTATCAAAATGTACACTTTAACCATTTATGCGCTCTCAGATAACATTGCGATATCTGTTGATCCAAGTTTGGTTGACAGAGAAACTTTACTCGAAGCAATTAAAGATATTACGATCTCTTCGGCGCATATGAATGTATACTATTCACGACCAACCCGATAATTAAGCTAACTCTCAAATAAAAAGTATATGAGAATCTATCATAAAGTGCTTATAAAGATGACTATAATACTGATTATGATTGCGCTTCAATTACTCAGTTCTTGCAAAAAGACCGAAAGTGAAGTGTCAGAACAAAATCAGGTTAAATGCATTGTTTCGGATTTATTGTTTGCTGAAGGACCAGCATTTCATAATGGGAGTCTTTATTTCTCAGATATCGAGGCGAATACAATCTATAAATGGAATGAAAGTGAAGGTTTGGTCGTATTCAAAAGTAATCTGACAAGGACAAACGGCTTGTATTTTAGCCCACAAGGGCTATTGTATGCCTGCGAGGGTGGAAATAAGCGAATAATCTCCGTAGATGCTTCGAAAAATGTGACTGCTATTACAGGAACCTATAATGGGAAGCAATACAACGAGCCCAACGATTTGTGGATATCACCAGCAGGAAATATATATTTTACCGATCCAAACTTCACAAGCACTCAAACTCAGGATGGTCAGGATGTCTACTGTATTTTATCATCAACAGGTGAGGTTGTAAAGGTTGCTGACGATTTGGTTAAGCCTAATGGGATAGTTGGCAGTGCCGATGGCACACTGCTCTATGTTGCCGATTATGGGTCATCCAAAATATATCGATATAGCATCTCGTCGAATGGAAGTTTGTCTGACAAGCAGACCTTTGCCAACGTTCAGGCCGATGGGCTTACCATTGATGATGAAGGAAACCTTTACGCTGCAAGCAATGCGATATTGAAATTTAATCAGCAAGGCGTTTTAGCGGAAAGCATTTCAATTGAGGGAACGCTCACAAATCTCTTTTATGTAAATGATGGCAATACGCAGATACTTTATGCCACCACGCACAATCAGGTCTATCAAATCGAACTATAAATATTCACTTAATATCAATGATTATGAAACGTAAAAATTTTAAATCAGCAGCAACAGTTGTATTTGGCTTTGTACTAGCCATTTTTGTAAGTTGCAATCTTACTTCGTGCAATAAGGAAGATGATAACACAACTATTAACGAGGATAATTATCTAATTACTGGCGAACCCTTTACAAACCCTCAACTCAACCTCGATCAGGCAATATCCGATCAAGCTCAAAAGAACACAATGGCATTTGATGCTCTAGGATTTTATAATGGAAATCTTGGTGCACAAACGTTCCTTCCTCCTGGTAAAGTTGCCGATTATAGCGGTTTTCAATATTTCCGCGATAACGATCAAACTAAACTTGGCCACAATACAAGCTTTGTAACCATTATTGCTTTCAATATTTTGAACATCTTAACGAAAGATCAAATTCAAATGTATGTAGCTGCGGCTAATAGCCAGATTGATATGATTAACGACTTTGCATACAAACGTTTTGCTCTTTGTAAAGCTTTCAGGAGGTTAATGGATAATGACTTACCCGTAGGAACAACTGGCTTGGATAAAGATGCTGTAAAGGCATATACTGCCGACCTCTATAAAATAGATGGTGAGATAAGCTATAATCGTGCAAAACTTTTTGGCGATGTAATTAACTCATTGACCGTTGAGCAGAAAGTAAAGATTAAAAGCCTTTACGATTTACAAGGTATTGGAAATTGGCCATCAGACATATCTAATCCTTTGGATGGACTCGGACTAGCGCAAGGTGTTAACGTTGCAGTTATGACCTATGCCAGCGAAATGTATGCGTGGTATGCAGGTTCAACAACAGGCGATGTTTATTTTTGCCCCGAAAGGCATGCTACCTATTTCGGTTCGTTTTATTTAAAAGATTGGCCTGCCATGGGAAATCCAAACTATACTATTGATGAGCAGTTAACAGCAAGTGCTGGACAAAACTTCTTTAATATTCTTACAACTGAGCAAAATGCAATTTTCACTAACGTTGTAAGCCTACAAAAGGCTGATTTAACAGGAATTGTTACTGCAAGAACAGCTGTTTCAACTGAATTGCGTAAATTCTTGGCTGGCCAAACCGCAAGTAGTTCAACAGTTCAAACACTTTCGGAGCAATATGGTAATTACGAGGGTGAAATGATTTATTACTATGCAACCTATTTTTCTCAGGTATACCAATCGTTAAGCGCTGAGCAAAAAAGTCAAATGCTTGCTTTAGGAAGCCAGTTAGGATATGTTAACCCAACCGGAGCATTCCTATACTCTGCGCCAATAACTATGCCTACTATAGAGAATACAGACTTTTTATTTAAGTAATTATTAATACTTTTTATAAATAAAGCATAACTCATTAGAACTAAGTCGAAGCATGTTGTTTCTAAATGCAAACATTCTTTGACTTAGCTCAGAATGACAAATAACTGTGTCTTTTAATGAATCACATTCTTCTTTGTTTAGCTAATCTTCACTAGCGCCTCCCTAACTGTTTGGGCAAGAGGAGTGGTTGGCCTTCCAATCAGCCTTGAGAGTTGATGTGAATCGTCAAATAAATCACCTTTTGAAGCCGATACATCCCAGCCTGCAATGGCAAAAGCAAACCCTTCTGGAACGCCAAAACTCTTAAGGGCAGCGGCATAATCGCCTTCTGGCAGATTTTTGTAAGGAATTGTTTTGCCTGATTGCTTGGTGATTTCCGAAGCCAAATCAGTTAGGGTATAGGCTTTATCACCCGCCAATTCGTATGTTTTGCCTTGGTGTCCATCGCTGGTGAGAACAACCGCAGCAGCCTCGGCAAAATCGGCACGTGCTGCCGATGATATTTTACCATTCCCAGCGCTACCAATAAAGGCACCTCCAGCAAGCGCACCGCCAATTGAACCTGAGTAGTTCTCGGTATACCAACCGTTACGGAGTATGGTGTATGGAATTCCCGATGCTTTTAGCGCTTTTTCTGTCTCAAGGTGTTCGCCAGCAAGACTAAGCGTTGAAGTATCGGCACGAAGCAAGCTTGTGTAAACAATCCATTTTACGCCAGCCTTCTTTGCCGCTTCTATTACATTTGAATGCTGAGTTGCACGCTGACCAATCTCGTTGCTCGAGATTAGCAGTAGCTTTTCAATTCCTTTGAGCGCATCAGCTGTAGGTTTGGTATAGTCGAACTCGCGAGCCTCTACTCCTAAATCAGATGCCTTTTGAGGTTTGCGAACTAGCGCCACGATATCAGTTTTTGATACTTTACCTTTTAGGTTTTCAACCACTAATCGACCTAGTTGACCTGTGGCTCCTGTAATTCCAATTTTCATTTTTAAAATCCTTTCTTAAGATTCGTTATAATTACTTTTTATTATTTGATTACTAAAAGTATTTTAGTTACTTTTGGAGAGTCAAATGTAGAGTGTAAATAATAAGAAAACAAGAACTTACGAAAAAGTTCTGAACTTACCTTAAGGTTAGGAATGTTAATTATCATATAGTTATGAGCGAAAAAAATTTAAAAATTTTTGGTGCAGCGGAGAATTGTCCTGTAAGAAATGTGGTGGATAGGATTGGGGATAAGTGGTCTGTTCTTGTACTCTTGGTGCTCGAAGAGGGAGAAGTGTTGAGGTTTAATGAGATTTGTAGTTATATCAACACCATTTCACAGAAGATGCTAACGGTAACGCTTAAGGCTCTTGAGGCTGATGGATTGGTAAAAAGAACTGTGTATCCACAGATACCACCAAAGGTAGAGTATCAACTCACCTCACGTGGAAAATCGTTATTGCCACATTTGCACGGACTAGTTAGCTGGGCTAAGGAAAATATGGTCGAAATTAAGGAGTCGAGAGAAGTATTTGAGGGTGCATTGAGTAAAAACTAAAAAGGTTAAGTTTTGCTTAACCTTTTTAGTTTAAGAATAGTCTATTTTATGCTTATGTTAACCTCCGATTCAACTTTAATGACTCTGCCATTGGGATCATAGGTGGTGCTTCTGAAGTATTGATTATCAATTAATTTTTCATCTTTAGTTACAACTATCACAACTGGATTTTGTACTACCTCAAAATATTGGATTAGGTGTACCTTATCATTAAACTTAACTATGATTAGCACTGGTACTTTTGCATTTGCAAAACTCTGATAAACAGTTGTTTGCTCTTTTTTTAGGCCGCCTCTGTAGAATCTGGTCGTTTGTTCAAAATACTTTCCCTGAGACTTAAAGCTGCCGATTATAGTATTTTTTCTAAAACCTCTTTTATGATTATAATCCGCAACAATTGCAGCTGAATCTAATTTTTGAATAGTGCTTTCAATTTTCTTTAAAAATAAATCGATTTTAGAAGATCCTTGAGAGAAAGAATTTGAAGCCTTGCCTAGAATACCAAGAAACAGAAGATAAAACATTAACTTTTTCATATCTTTTTGTTACGTTTAATTTGTAATTTACCAAAACGGCGAATTTAATTTTAAAGATAATAAAAAAGCAACAACTATATTCAGTATTATGGCTTAAATTAAAAATATAAAAAATGATTTGAGATTAGTTTTCGTTAGTGTAAGTTTTCTAACAGAAAAGTTGTTGAAAGTCTATATGATTTATTTCAAGTATAGTTCATCAATTAAATACTTTCCCGCTAATTTCATCCCTTTCGATAAGAATTTGTATGTAAAAGTGGTTTACTTATTACCAAAAATACAAACAGGGTAAATCCTTTTGGATTTACCCTGCTTTATTAGTAGCTAATTATCTATTTGCCTTTTAAGTATTTCTCTAAAAACTGATCTTGCTCCCAAAGCAAATGGAAGATATTCTCCTTAGCTACATAGCCGTGGGCCTCTTTTGGAAGAAGTACCATTCTAACAGGAGCACCCAATCCTTTTAACGCTTGGAAATAGCGCTCGGTCTGGAATGTAAATGTACCTTGGTTGTTATCGGCATCGCCATGAACAAGTAGGAGAGGCGTTTTCATTTTTTCGGCATTCATAAATGGCGACATGGTGTTGTACACATTTGGTGCATCCCAGTAGTTACGCTGCTCGCTCTGGAAGCCGAATGGGGTTAATGTACGATTATATGCACCGCTTCGGGCAATGCCGCAGGCAAATAGGTTGGAGTGGGTTAGCAGGTTGGCAGTCATAAATGCTCCGTAAGAATGTCCTCCAACAGCCACCTTTTTGCGATCGATATAACCTAGTTGATCAACTGCATCAATTGCCGCCTCGGCGTTGGCAACCAGCTGTTCAATAAAGTTGTCGTTTGGTTCAGTTTTTCCCTCGCCAACAATTGGGAATGCGGCATCGTCTAAAACCACGTAGCCCTTGGTAACCCAATAAACGAAAGATCCATAGTATGGGAATGTAAACTCGTTAGGATTTTGGGCACTTTGGCCTGCGCTATTTTTATCCTTAAATTCCTGTGGGTAAGCCCAAATTAGCAATGGTAGTTTCTCTTTTTTGGTCATATCGTAGCCAACAGGCAAATAAAGTGTGCCCGATAGTTCAACCCCGTCTTTACGCTTGTATTTGATAACCTCCTTATGCACGTCCTTTATGCTTTCAAAAGGGTTTTTAAAGAACGTGATTTGGGTTAATTTCCCTTTCGATTTGATATTGCGGAAGTAGTAGTTTGGAAACTCATTCTTTGATTGGATTTGAACGAGTACTTCGCCTTTCTTCAAATCTTTAATTGAGAATAAATCCTCCTTCTTATCAGTATATGCCGATTGGTAAAGGCGTTTCTTCTTTAATGTTTTTAGATTAAACTCATCGATAAATGGGAACTGTCCATCTTTTGTGTATCCATCGCCAATTAGATATGCATTATCCTTTTCAATTGCTAGGGTGTAACGTCCGTACTGGTTCTTCTTGGTTTCGAAGTTACCTGGGTCTGAATAGATATCCTGTGAATTACGATCCGATATTATCTTAAGCCCTTCGGCTGGGTTCGATGGGTTGAATAGAAATGTACGTGTGCTGCGGGTATCATACCAGCCGTCGTAAACAAAGGCTACATTATCGTTACCCCAGATAATTCCCTCGTATCGTTGTTGAGTTTTAAAAATCGATTTTGGTTCTGAAGTAAATGGAGCATCCCAAAGGTAGACTTCGTCACGGAAATCAACTTTTTTCTCCTTGTCGCCCTCGTCAAGCGCCACAGTATAGCAAAGGGTTGCTGGTTTATCGCTTCTCCACGACATATCCCTTTTCCCTTTGCGAACAGAGTCAAAGCCTTTAGGCATTATTTCAGTTAGCGGAACCTCGTTGACCACCTTAATCTCCTTGCCAGCTAAGTCATAAACAACAACTGTTTGTGGAAATCTGTAGTAAGGAACGATGTACGAGAATGGCTTTTGAATAGTAGTAATCATAACAAAGTTGCCATCGGGCGAGATGCTTTCGCCAAGGTACATGGCTGCTGGTTTGAAAAGGTCCGTTTTGCCAGCAATAGTTACTTTATAAAGTTCAGATGTTACAAGCGATTCGAAGTTCTGCTCGTCGGTTTTGTTCTTTAGCAAATCCTGAAATGTTGCATTTTGTGATTTTGCTCCAGTACTTGTTGATACTATTGGTCCTTGAGGTAAATCTTTCTTTTGATCGATAAGTGCGGGTTTGTTTTTAGGTAAAAACCGAACTAGCAGGGTTTCGTTATCATTAAACCACTTTATAGGATTACCAAGATTTGCATTGATAACCGCATCGGTTAGTTTAGTTGCTTGAGCAGTGGTTATATCAAGTATCCAAAGTTCAACCCCTTTTTCCGAAGTATTTGTAAAAGCAATCTTCTTCTCGTTGGGCGACCACGAGATGTTGCCTATCCTGGGGTTTTGAGGTAAACCAGAAACTTGTATCTCATCTTGCGCTAAGATTTTCCTTATTTTTAAATTGTTGATATAGGTAACGTTGCTCGAGATGTTTGTTATCGGGTTAATTCGGAGCCCCGCTAAGCGCATCTCCTCTTGATTTAAATCGCTTAGCGATTTATAAGTATCGCGGTAGCTGAGTAGCATAAACTCTTTCTTGGTATCCATACTTACCGATGGAGTTCTCTA
>JBPXJX010000443.1:0-7178 GCA_051715525.1 Bacteroidales bacterium | reverse complement strand
TATAAAGTAAACCCAATCAATTCCTATTAGATTCCGAATTTTTTCGGAATCTTTTTTTTGCCTTTTTTATTATAACTTTGCAATAAACTCATATAAGTATGCGACGGTTTTATTGTTTAATCCTGTCATTGTTTCTTATTTCAGCTTGTAATCGAAAAGAGATCATCCCCGAAAAGGATTTGGTTGCTATTCTTGCAAAAATTCAAATAATTGATGCTTCAGTGCAACACAATATATACAATCAAACCTTACTGAATAGAGATACTATTGACTACTATAGCAAAACAATTCAATCTTTTGGATACACAAAAGAGCAATTCGATAGCACAATAGGCTATTACTCTAGAAATCCCAAGGCTTTTGATATTATTTACGATAAGGTTATCGCTGAGCTCTCTAGGATTGACACAGAGATATCTAAGAACATCGCATTATCAACAGATTCGATCAATAGTGATACTTTAAATAATCTTTGGAAACTAAAGCTACTTTACGAATTCCCCATAGACGATTCATTGGGTGCAATCGACTTTTACATACCCGTTAAGGGGCTTGGCACATACACTATTAGCACAAATGCTCGCATATTCGAAGATGATTCAACTTTGAAACCATCTATTGAAGCCTTTTTCTTTTTTGATGATAAATCTAAGGAGGGTAATAAAAGCTCATTCACATCAGTCCCTTATTCAAAGGGGAAAGATACACTTGCTTATTCTCTTCAGCTCGACTTAAAAAACACGCTTGTTACTCATATAAAAGGGTCACTATTTGCACATGCCAATAGTAAAATTAAAGTCAAGAAACACGCCATTTTTAAGAACATTAAGATAAGTTTTAAAGCACAGGAGCCATTAAGAAAGAGAATACGCCCAAATAGGCAACGTAAAGATCAGATAGAAACAAGTCTACGATAGTGAAACTTTTTTCTGCCAACTATATATTCCCAGTTAATAGTGTTCCAATTAAAAACGGAATAATTGTCCTTGATGACAATAACTATGTTGTTGAGATTATTGATCCCAAAGGTGATTGCCTCGAGTTAGAATCGATGGAGTTTCATAACGGGATTATTGTTCCAGGTTTTGTTAATACTCATTGCCATCTTGAATTATCTCACCTTAAAAACAAGCTCGGAAATGTTAATAAAGGTATTGCTGGGTTTGTTTCTCAAATTCGCGCGTTAAGAGTTTCATCTGAAGAGGAAATCAAGAGTGCTATTAAGCAGGGAATTCAAACCCTTGAACAAAACGGTACGGTTGCTGTTGGCGATATTTGTAATACTTCAGATAGTTTTTCAGTAAAGCAATTATCAAAGCTACACTTTCACAACTTCATTGAACTATTCGGGCTACTGGCTGATGATGCTGAATTCAGATTTATTAATGCCAAAAATATTTTAAACGAAGCTTTATTATCTAATAAAACTAATTCACTATCACCGCATGCAGCATATTCTATATCAAATAGATTATGGAAATTGATAAACGAGGAGCTGAAAAAATCAAATTCAATTGTTAGCATTCACTACGGAGAGAGTCAGCAGGAATATGATTTTTTATTGAATCGTTCAGGCTCTCTAGCTGAAAGTTTTATGGCCCTAGGCATAGCTGATGGGATAGCATCTAAAACAACTCCTTTTAATATTATAAAGGAATATATCCCTAAGCACAACCCGATTCTCTTTATTCATAATACATTTGCGCAACGGAATGAGATTTTGGATATAATTTCCTATTTTGATAAACCCTTTTTTATTCTTTGCCCTTCATCTAATCTTTTTATCGAGGATCGATTACCCGATGTGCTTATGTTAAGAGAATCAGGTGCATGTGTTGCTCTTGGAACTGATAGCTATGCAAGTTCAAATACTTTATCGATTTTTGAACAAACAAAAATTATCATGGAAAAATTTCCAGATGTACCATTTAACGAGATAATGCAGTGGGCAACTTATAATGGAGCAAAGGCATTGGGTGTTGAACATATTTATGGCTCATTCGAAAAAGGGAAAAAACCAGGATTAAACTTGATTACAAATATTGATTTTAGCCAGATGAAACCAACTTCTCAAAGCAGAGTAAAGCGGTTGGTTTAGTTTTGGAGTAGTCCTTTTCCTTTTAAGTAATTGATCAAATCAGCATTATAGGTTGTTTCGTGATTATTTAACCACTTGGCAACAAACTCATCCAATTCTTTAAGAACAGAAATTGCATCCTTACTAATTACATCCTTAAGCCTTTCGATCTCTTTTATAAACTCTTTATGTGAAACTACGTGATTTTCGAGGTTTGGATACCCCGTCTTTTTTAGAAAAAGCTCTTCGTTTATCAGGTAATTCTCGTAGAAATATGATAGCGAGAAAAATATCTCTGTCAAGTCATTTTTATCACCTTTATTATTTAAAAGGTTCTTTATATGTGCATGAATCTCAGCTAATTTCTGATGTCCTTTATCGACCATTGCGATACTATTCGTTTGTTTATTAGTACTTTCCATATCGATAATGTTTATGTTTTGAGCAATTAAATTTAAGTACTTGAAACGCAAAACACTATGACGATTGTCATATAAGAACCTGATATACAAACATGAACATTCGGCCTTAATTTTTAATACCTTTGCAAACTATTAGTGTATTCAACGGTTTAATAAGAGTAGATAATTTGTATGGCAACGTTTCTTTTCGATAGCATTGTGTTTGGTCCTATCCGAAGCCGAAGGCTCGGAG
This sequence comes from Bacteroidales bacterium, assembly GCA_051715525.1. Classification (GTDB taxonomy): domain Bacteria; phylum Bacteroidota; class Bacteroidia; order Bacteroidales; family Tenuifilaceae; genus UBA8529. The sequence continues at coordinate 4,447 of JBPXJX010000443.1, read as the reverse complement.
CTTCGCTAGGTATAAACCTTTTACCCATTAACTCAAAATTTTGCTCGTTTGATTGTATCTACTGCGAGTGCGGCTGGACTGATAAGCAGCAAAAGGGCAAACTTCCCACAAGGGGGGATGTTCGAAAGTATCTTGATGAGAAGTTGAAAGATATGAAAGCAAAAGGCGAAGAGCTAGATGTAATTACCTATGCAGGTAATGGTGAGCCTACTATGCACCCTCAGTTTGCTAATATTATTGATGACTCAATCGCTTTGAGGGACAAATATTTCCCTTGGGCCCGAATTGCTGTGCTTTCAAACTCTACAATGCTGAATAAACCAGCCGTTGTTGCTGCTCTAAAAAAGGTTGATCAAAACATACTAAAACTCGATTCTGCCTTCGATTCAACCATTTCGCTACTTAACCAACCAAGGGTAAAATTCTCAGCGGAGGAGTTAGTGAAGAATTTAAAATCACTCGAAGGAAATCTAATCATCCAAACCCTATTTTTACGTGGTTACTTCGATGGTAAAACCATCGATAATACAACTGATAAAGAGGTGAGCGAATGGCTTGAATTGGTTAAGGAAATTCGACCTAAGGAGGTGATGATATATACAATTGCTCGCGATACTCCAGCAACCGGACTTGAGAAGGTGTCTCTAAATGAACTCAAGTCAATAGCATCGAGGGTAGAGGCGCTTGGAATTCCAGTTCAGGTATCTGGATAATATGGATAAAGGATCGAAAAGAGTTTTAGTTTGTCCGCTTGGCTGGGGATTAGGTCATGCAAGCCGAGATATTCCAATTATTGAGTTTTTTCTGAATAAAGGGTGCGAAGTTATTGTTGCTGGGGATAACCAGCAAATGATCCTTTTGACCCAGCATTTCTCCGGAATCAAAGCAATTCATTTTCCATCGTTTAAGGTTAAATTTTCGAAGGGGAAAAGCCAACTTTGGCCGCTTATTCGTATTGCATTTCTTTTGCCCTATTTTATTATCAAGGAGCATTTTTTGTTAAAAAAATTGATTAAGGAACATCAAATTGACATAGTTGTTTCTGATAACAGGTATGGGCTATGGAATAAGCATGTTAAATCGATATTTATTACACACCAGCTAAAGGTATTATTTCCTCAGCCATTTCGGTTCCTTGAACCTATCGGAGAGCGTTTTATCCATTATTTTATTAAAAAATTTGATAAATGCTGGATTCCTGACTTTTCTGGTAAAGATAACCTGGCTGGAGAACTTTCACATTCATCAAAAATTGAGGGTAAAGTCCAATACATAGGTCTTTTGTCTCGATTCTCAAATCTTAGGATTAACACTACTAATGAAACCTACGATTTGGTTGTCGTAGCATCCGGACCATCTCCTCAAAGGGAGATTTTTATTGATAAAGTTGCAAAACTTGCTCGCATTCATTCACTTAAAACTTTGATAATTAAGGGAGAGCCAGAAGCGGGAACCGCTATTTATGAGGACGATAGGATAGAATTTGTTGGACATTTAGATGACCTTCTTTTTGCATCAATTGTAAAATCCTCAAAACGGGTAATTTGTAGAGCGGGTTACTCAACCATTATGGATATGGTTGCTTTAGGTGTAAGCCCCATCGTAGTTCCAACTCCTGGACAAACAGAACAGGAATATCTTGCTAAATCTCTAGGTGAAAAGGGAATATTTCGATTTGTTGAGCAGCATAAGATAGATTCTTTTGATATTAATGAGTTTAGCTATTTAGGGCAAAGGCTTAATAACCCCAACTTTCTTATTAATGAATTAATTGAGAGGAATATCTAGACATTTAAATCAATTTGAAAAACCGTAAGAGTTTTATAAATTAGCATTAACTAAATGCTAATGTTATGATAACTGTATTTGTCCTATACCTCGTTTTTGTTGTTGGCATAGCTGTTTGGTCAGCCTTAAAGGCAAAAACTCACGAAGATTATGTTATTGGTGGTAAAAAGATAGGTGGAGTTTCATTAGCCCTTTCGGAACGAGCAACAGGAGAATCGGCATGGCTTATTCTTGGTCTAACTGGCTATGCTTTTACTGATGGGATTAGCGCAATTTGGGTTGCATTAGGCTGTGTAATTGGAATTATTTTCATTTGGCTTGTGATGGCTAACCCATTAAGAATAGCTACTGAAAAAACAGGAGCAATGACTATTCCTAGCCTTCTTGCCCGACGTTTCCCCGGCACAGAGAAACCAGTAGGAGTGCTATCGGCATTAATAGTTGTATTCTTTTTCGTATTTTATATTGCTGCTCAGTTTAGTGGAGCAGGCAAGGTTTTTCATGATACATTTGGGCTAACCCCTTTCTGGGGTATGGTTATTGGGGCAGGAATTGTAACTCTATACACGGTAATTGGTGGGTTTATCACGGTGGTAGCCACCGATGTTTTTCAATCGGTTCTCATGATTTTTACGCTTATCGTGATGCCAATTATTCTGCTTATTATTCTTGCATCGAACAATATCAGCCTTGCTCAAAAACTTGCCGAGGCAGGCCCGCAAATGATATCCATAACAGGAACGGCTACCGGTGCTGCTGCGGTTTTACTCGTTTTAAATGGACTTAGCTGGGCGCTTGGTTATACAGGTCAACCACAACTTTTAGCAAGAATGATGGCTCTTCGCAATTCTAAGGATAGTAAATCGGCTCAGTGGGTCGCCACAATTTGGACAATTGTAGCTTATACAGGAGCCATTTTGATTGGTGTTGCTGGTTATGCTCTTGTCAAAGGCGGTGCCGCTGGTATTGATGCTGCAAAGGTTACTGCCGATTCGGAGCAGATAATGCCAACGTTGGTGGTTTGGCTAATGCAACCCGTTTTAGCAGGTATTTTACTCTCAGGCGCAGTATCCGCAATGATGTCTACTGCTTCGTCCGAACTTATTGTTTGCTCATCATCTATAAGCGAGGATATGTATACGCATATTGCTAAACACCCGATGAGAGGGAAGAAGATGTTGGTTCTTAATAAACTGCTCACCTTGAGTGTTGGTGTATTAGCAATTCTTATGGTAATATTCATGAAAGATACCGTTTACAGCCTAGTTTCTTACGCTTGGGCTGGAATTGGCTCTTCATTTGGACCTGCATTACTACTTCTACTTTTCTGGAAAAAATTTTCGAGAGCAGGCCTTTATGCATCATTAATAAGCGGTACAGTTGGCGCAATTGTTTGGAAAACTTGGCTTATGGCACCAACAGGTGTTTCTGAAAGGTTAGGAAGTTTTGTATTTGCCTTTACTATGGCTGTTGTTGCCAGCTTGATTTGGCCTGAAAAAAAGGATTGAACTCATTCAAAGGATAGTGAGGCTGTATTATAAATGTATAACTTTTGGACAAAGCCTCTTTTCTTATTAATCCTTTATGGATTTAACAATATTATCAATCTCGTTATACCTTAGTTTCGGCAGGGTTGATGTTGCCCCCGCAATTTTACGAACAAGAAACTTTTCAATGAAATTCATCTTCTCGAAGATATACTCACCACCAACAATGGCGTTATAGGATGAGTGATTTCTTATAAGCTCTGGATAGCTGTTGTTAAACTCTGCTTGCTCCTCTTTTTCATTCATACAGCACAGGAATAGAGCAACCCTTTTTTCCATAAGCGTGATTGTATTCTCTTTTATGAAATTTTTCACCTCGCTTTGCATGCTACCTGCATGGATTGAACCGCCGATAATCACTGTTTCGTAGTTCGATAGATCAATTTTTTGTTTGCTCTTAAGATTGATAGTTTGAACAGTTGAGCTATCGAGTTTTTCTTTGATAATATTTGCAACCTTCTCTGTTGTTCCGTGGCTTGATGCGTAAACTATTAATGTTTTCATTTGTAAGCAGCTATTATATTGGAGTTTTACAAATTTCCTCTATCATCAACTGTTAAGATACGCTTGGTAATATACCTTACAGGAAAACGAGCGGCTAAGAAACCAATTAAAATTACTACAAGCAAAACGATACTTATATCAAGGAGTTGGATGTCCACAGGGTATACATCAATAATAAAATTGCCCCCCGAGAGTTTTAAAAAACCGAAGGTTTTTTGAGCCCAGCATATAAGCAAACCAAAACTGGTTCCCATAAGAGTACCCCCCAAAGATATTAACATCCCCTCAGCCATGAATATCTTTTGAATTAGCTCGTTATCGGCTCCCATACTTTTCAAGGTTTCAACATCATTTCGTTTATCGATGATTAGCATTGAGAGAGAACCAATAATATTGAACGAAGCAATTACCAGTATTAGCGAAAGTATAAGGCCAATTGCCAATTTTTCCGATTTCATTGTACGGAATAGCGACTCGTTTTGCTGAAATCGGTTAAGAACCTTATAATTGGAGCCCATTAATTCTTGAACCTTTTTTTGAAATTTATCAATATTAACCCCATCCTTGGTTTTGAGTTCAATAGCCGTTACTTCATCAGTATAGTTTAA
>JBPXJX010000442.1:0-3072 GCA_051715525.1 Bacteroidales bacterium | reverse complement strand
TTCATTACCATTTAACGGGTTTTCTGCGAACAGGCATAGTCATACATCTTGCACCGCCGCCTCCACGTGGGAGTTCGTTTCCATCAATTGTGAGCACGTATTTATTAAAGTCTTTTAAATTTATTTTATCAGCAAGTACATCTTTTGCACGAATAATTTCGAAGCCATTCTTGTTCATTTCGTCCATTGTGTAGGTATTACGAGCATAGCCTATCACCTTACCAGGGGCAATAGCAAAGAAATTAGCTCCGCTATGCCATTGCTCGCGTTCCTGTACCCATGGATCTTTGGTTCCACCACAAATTATTGGTTTCAAATCCATTCCTAGGCCTTTGAGCGCAGAAAGTATATTTTCAACAGTTTTAATTTCTAATACTTTCCCGTTTTGAACAGTTATCTGAACGGTTTGAAAGCGGTTTGGTTTAAGTATAACGGGTTCAAACACCATGCATTTATCAACATCAAGCATGGTAAATACCATATCAAGGTGGATGAACGACTCAGGAGATTCGGGAAGTTCCTGTACGATAATATGCCTTTTACCTTTATCATTTAAAGCAAGTAATCGTCCAAGGACAAAGTCTATCGCATGGGTAGTTGTTCTAATGCTACTTCCAATCAAAAGAATATCTTCACGGGCAATTAGCACATCGCCACCTTCGATAGTGATATTACTAGAATCGCCAAAATCAATCGGGTTTATAGTCGTTGTATCAAAAAAGCCAGAGTATTTAAAAATTGCCTCCATGATAATACACTCCAAATCTCTTACTCTGTTGGCCATTCGTGAAATTAACACTTTATCTCGAATTGATATTGAAGCGTCTCGAGTAAAGTAAAAGTTGTAAAGAGGAGGGAGTGAAAATCGTTCGTGACTTAAAAAGTTTGTGAGATTATTCCTTTTTAAAGGTACCCCAACGATTAAAAGATTGGCAAGTTCCTTCGCTTGAATGCTTAGCAGCTCATCAACAAGGAAATTGGCATTTTCATGTTTACAGATAGTTGAAATTAATTCTTTTTTAGAGAAATCGTTCGATAAGACCTTGCAAAGCAAATCCTGAACTTGGTATGTTTTTGCTACTTTACTAAGTACCCCGCTAAGCTGAGTATACTCTTTTCGAGCAATTGAAAGGTTAAGAATATCGCTATATAATGCACGTTGAGCATTTTGTGGAGTCATATTTTCAACTTCAGCACCTGGGGTATGAAGGATTACCCCTTCGAGTTCACCAATTTCAGAGTTGATGCTTATGCCTATCTTCTCGCTCATAATCAATCGGTTTAAAAAGTTTTTTTACTTTGCAAAAGTAGGTTAATATGATGAGATTAAAAATTTACTAGTTATGTTAAAGAAAATAGACTTAATCTTAAGTTTACTCTTAACACATTTATTTAAAATGAAAGATTATGGATTTTCGGGTGAAATGAATGTTTGCTCTGTACGAAGTTTTAATAAATTCCTTGTTTGTCAATACTAAAGGCTTATTGGTCAAAACAAAAATTTGATGTTCAAGATCTAGAACTAAATTTGAATTGTGAGAAAAGCATTTATGCTTAAATCTCCGGTGGTTAATTAGTTGTTTAGCTGAAAGGGTCTGCGTGAGTAGGCCTTTTCTCTTTTAAGAAATAGTTAAAATTTACGATACTCATTTAAAGCCCGAGGAATAATATCTTTTCGGGCTTTTGTTTGTTGTAAAAATTTATTCTACTGCAATTAAATAGTGCTGTGTTCTGAAGAAGATAGTATTATCTGAAATAGCTGGTGAGGCCATGCAAACATCCTTCATTTCATTTCTTGCTAAAAGATTGAATGAAGCGCCTGCTTTAATTACATAAATCGACCCATTTTCAGATGAGTAGTATATTTTACCATCAGCGGCAATACCTGATGCAGTGAATGCATCTTTTAAGTTCTCTTTATATTTTAACTCACCAGTTTTGGCCTCAAAACAGGTAAGTTCTCCATTATTACGAAGGTTGTAAAGGTAATTGCCATATATTAATGGGCTAACCATATAAGCTCCACCACGCTTTATGCTCCATTCAATGTACTTATTTTTTAAGCTGTCGGTGGCTAGGGTAATATCTCCAGTGGCATTGGGTTTAACAGCGTAAATGGGAGAGAATTTGCCATGCGCATTGCAAATAAAAATAAGATTGTTTCCAATTACAGGAGTTGTAGAAGGAGCATCGCCACCACCGCTCATCTTCCAAATTTCATTACCAGTTTCAAGCTCATATCCGCCCATATGCTTATAGCCATTCACGATGATTTGAGTTTTACCATCTTTTGAATAGATACCAGGAGTTCCCCACGTCGAAACCTCATCGCGCTTGGTTCTCCAAATCTCTTTTCCATCGGTAACACTATATGCAGCGAGGTAAGAGTCAATGCCTTTATCGCACTGAATGATAATCAGATTTTTAAATATGATAGGGGAGCTTGCGTACCCCCACTCAACATTGCCCTCATTATATGGGCCAGGATTCATTATACCTAAATCCTTCTTCCATAAAATATTTCCACTGAAATCGTAACAATATAGCCCTTCAGAACCGAAGAGTACAACTAAATGCTTGCCATCGGTTGCTGGTGTACAATTGGCTTGGGTTGATTTTGTGTGACGTTTTGATTTTGGAATTCCTTTATGAGCAACTCTTTCCCATAAAATCTGGCCATTTCTTTTATCTAAACAGTAAACCTTAAACTCGTGCTCAACGCTATCATTAGCCTCATCAATATCGCCATAAAGACCTACTTTTAGCGTTTCACTATTATTCTTATTTACAGCTGTTGTTACAAAAAGGTAGTTTTCCCAAATAACAGGGCAAGAATGTGCCAAGCCAGGAATTGGAGTTTTCCACTTAACATTTATTGAGCTATCGACATTCCATTTAATCGGTGTTTTAGCATTATCGATATACCCATAGGCATAAGGTCCCCTAAAACTTGGCCATTGCTGATCGTATATTGTTTGAGCATTGATACTTGTAATTAAGAATAATAAGAAAATTGACAGGTAAATGCCTTTGTACTGGTTGAATTTCATTGAAAAATTATTAATGAGAATA
>JBPXJX010000441.1:0-1491 GCA_051715525.1 Bacteroidales bacterium | reverse complement strand
TAAAACATCTAAATCAGGAATAGAGCCAATTATAGCACCATATAGAAGTGCTTTATTTCCAATTTTTTTACCTAGAGCAACTTCTCCTATTGCAGCACCAAGTGCAATATGTGTTAATGAGTCCATGTTTTATACTAACTTTGCAAGCAAAACAGCTGAAAAAAGTATTTGTTGATTTCAAAAATAGTAAATGAGTCGAAGAAATAAAAAACATCCTTTATTGGAGCAGGTTTTGATTGAGGATATTGCCGCAGAAGGGAAAGCGTTAGCAAAGGTAGATGGAAAGGTTGTATTTGCCCCTTTTGCAATTCCGGGCGATATTGTTGATATCCAAATTACCCAAAAGCGCAAAAGCTTTATGGAGGGCTATATTACTAAGTTTTATGAGTATTCTAAACTTAGAATCGATGCTTTTTGCGAACACTTTGGAATGTGCGGGGGTTGTAAATGGCAAAGTCTACCTTATCCTGAGCAGCTAAAATTTAAGCAACGTCAAGTGGTTGACCAACTTAGAAGGATAGGTCATGTTAATGTTGATGAGGCACTCCCAATACTTGGATCGGCTAAAACGACTCACTATAGAAATAAGTTGGAGTTTACATTTAGTAATAGTCGTTGGTTGACCCTCGATGAAATTGTAAAAAGGGATGATATTCCATTGGAGCCAGCCCTAGGGTTTCATATCCCAACCAAGTTCGATAAGGTTTTTGATGTTAAGAATTGCTATTTGCAACCCGAACCGTCAAATCAAATTAGGTTAGAGGTTAGGGATTTTGCGTTAAAGAATAATTTATCATTCTATAATATTCAGAAGCGCGAAGGATTTTTGAGGAATATCATCATTCGTACCTCTTCTACAGGAGAAGTAATGACAATCTTTTCATTCTTTCAGGATGAAAAAGAAAATATAGAATTGATTTTGAACCATATCAAATCTCGTTTCCCCGAGATTACATCATTGCTTTATGTTATAAACGCTAAGGTTAATGATACGATAAATGATCTTGAAATAAAAACCTTTTATGGGAATGATTATATCCTTGAGAGCATGGAAGGCTTAAAGTTTAAAGTTGGACCCAAATCGTTTTATCAAACAAATTCTGATCAGGCCTATGTGCTTTATAAAGTAACTCGCGAATTTGCTGGACTAACGGGCAAAGAACTGGTGTACGATTTATATACAGGAACAGGAACTATTGCTCAGTTTATTGCAAAAAATGCCTCCAAAGTAATTGGGGTTGAGTATGTGCCTGAGGCTATTGAGGATGCAAAGATTAACTCTCTGCTAAACGGCATAACTAACGTTGAGTTTTTTGCTGGAGATATGAAAGATATCTTGGTTGAACCATTCTTTAAACAACACGGATACCCAGATGTGGTCATTCTCGATCCTCCTCGAGCAGGAATACATCCTGATGTTGCAGATGCATTGCTACATGCTAATCCCAAAAGAATTGTTTATGTTAGTTGCAATCCTGCAACTCAGGCAAG
>JBPXJX010000440.1:0-8843 GCA_051715525.1 Bacteroidales bacterium | reverse complement strand
GGGTTTGGTGTTAAATTAAAGTTTATGTTTCATAATGTAGTTCGGTCACGGGGGACAATTTCACAGCAGGTCGGCTTTAACATTCCGCTGCGCTCCATTTTTAAAGCCTCCTATGCCCGCAACTGCAAATAGCCAAACGTTGCCAGCAATGGCGCGGGACAGAGAAGAACTAATAGACGACATGGACTTCATTGACAGATATTCAAAATTTAGTAAGTGGTTTTATCTCATAATACTCGGGCTGACAATTCCGTATTACTTATTGCTTTATGGAGCAAGCGGACATCAATTCAATCCACCGACTGAGGACATTATCTCGATGATTGTTGTAGTTATCGCATTTGGGACAATGACAACGTACTTGATGATTAAAGAGAAAACGGGACTTGGATTTAATCTGATGAGAGTTCTGCTGACAATTACTTTACTTTTAACAGCGCTCGGAGGACTTAGGATATTTCTATTTATGATTCGGTTTGACTACGGGGACGACATAGGTTTTATTACGCGTGGACTATCATACATAATTCCGCTAATCTTTGTATTCTCGACAGTGGTGATATTACTCGGGCTATTTAAAAAAGTGGAGTGACGAAGCGCCACAGCTGGCAACAATGTGCATAATCAATGGCGGGGCTCGGTGTAAATTTGTAGTTTTAGTTTTCAAACAACGTTTGGTGTCGTGGGACAAAGACGTGTAGGTCGGGCTTGACATTTCGCTGCGCTCCATTTTCAAGCCCTCCTAAACCCGCCACTGCTTATGCACAAACGTTAGCACCAATACCGCAAAGACATGAAAGGACTACTAATCATTATTCTGACAATGACTATGACTTTAAACTGTTATAGCCAAAAAATAGAAGGCAATGACATATCGGACTTATTAATTCCTTTGACTCCCGGTTTCGATGACAACATCCATATTAGCATTGATAAAGAAGCTAAATTCATCATGTGCGGAGAACTTCATGGTGTATCTAGTAACATGACACTTAAATATCAATTTCTAACGCATACATATAAAAATAATAATGTAAGATACTTGGTAATAGAAGCCGGACCTGCAGCGGCATACATTGCTAATAAATATTTGTCAACTGGTGACGAATCTCTATTAAAATTTAGTACTTATTATTTCAGTGAACTTGAATTTTGGAAAGCATTAAGGGTATTTAATGAAGAAAGAAATCCAACGGACAAAATAATGGTTCTCGGATTTGATTTTGACTGGATTGAAGTTTATAGTTACGTAATCAAGGATATTCTAGCCGCTAAACCTGAATACAAAGAAAATACAAATCGAATTATTAAAAACCTTATTGATCAACTTAATAACAAGGAAACAGACAAAAATATTTCAGGACTAAATTTGAAACTTGAAGAGCTCATAAATTTAAAAGACAGTGCTTTTCTAAATGACATTTCGTCAAATCTACTCACATTAAATCTAATGGCAGGAAACAAAGTTCCACTTACTGCTCAAATAACAAGGGACAAGGAGACTTACAAAAACATATTACGATCTATCAAAGAATTCAATAGAGGGAATTTCTTCGCACAGTATGGAATTTCACATGTCAATAAAACACGTACTTCGCTGACTACGTTGTTGCATAAATCACCTGAATCACCATTTTATGGAAAGGTTACCTCAATTAGCAGACAATACATTAATTGTGATTCAAAGTTAGGAGACAAAACTGAATACGTAGCCAGTCGCGGACTATTCAGTTCCTTAGGAACAAAATTCAGTGATTTTGATAAGATGTCCACCGACATTGCGTATTTCAAAACTGACGGACTGAAGACTCGTAAAGAACGTCTTCAATCAGCAATTGACTATGTGATAATAGTACAAAATCAAAAGTAGTGATGCGGTACTGGTGCTAACAAAGGCTATAAGGCATTTGTTTTCTTTGTTTATTTTTATTTTGGTAAAACAAACGCCTTATAGCCGAACGTTAGCGCCAATGCCCTTCCAGCACCGCGGACAATGACGACCAAGCCGATAAAGACTCGGCTCCGCAGACAAGAAAAAAATTAACGGGTGACACTTTACTAATTCAAATTCTCCACGCGGACAATTGACGTTTCATTAGACAACGTGGGACTGAGAATGAAAAATTAAAACTTGGGACACGGCAACGAATAGAGATTCGTACCATAGCCGCCCACCGCACTGCAACCGTGGAGAGATTCTCGCCCACGCTTTTGGCACATGCCATAGCCGCACAAACCCCCGCGAACCAAAGCTATGGCAAGAGCCAAACCCACCCGCAAAAAAGACGTGGAGAAACCCTTTAAATCTTTAAATTTGAAGAATAACCACACTTTTACATTAGTCAATGGATTTTAATAAGATACTCGACAAGTACAGAAAGATTTCGTTTTCAGAACGAGACAAAGGCGACCGCTTCGAAAGATTGATGCAAGCCTATCTGCTGACAGACCCGAAGTACACATCCAAACTTAAAAAGGTCTGGTTATGGAATGAGTTTCATGGAAAGAATGACTTAGGCGGTGGAGATACAGGAATTGATTTAGTTGCTCAAACCTTTGACGGTGACTATTGGGCAATTCAATGTAAGTGCTATCAAGAGAGTTCAATCATCGACAAGCCAGCAGTTGACAGTTTCCTTTCAACTTCAAGCAGAGAATTTAAGAACGACCAACTTAAAACGGTAAGTTTTTCCCATAGACTTTGGATTTCAACAACCAATAAATGGGGCCCAAACGCAACCGAGTCAATTAAGAACCAAAACCCTCCTGTAACAAGGATAAATCTGTATGACTTGCAAGAAGCTCCGGTTGACTGGGGGAAACTTGAAAAAGGAATTCACGGAGAGGCTTCAAGAAATGCGAAAAAGAGTTTAAGGCCACATCAACAAATGGCTTTAGAATTAACGCATAAACATTTCAAGAAAGCGGACAGAGGAAAACTGATTATGGCTTGCGGAACGGGAAAGACTTTCAATTCCCTTCGCATTGCCGAGAACGAAACCAAAGGAAAAGGACTTGTTCTGTTTTTAGTTCCAAGCATTGCACTTTTGGGACAAACCTTGCGCGAATGGTCAGGAGATGCTAATGAGCAGATTAATGCTATTTGTATTTGTTCTGACCCCGAAATTTCAAAAAAGAAAACCAAGAATGACGACAGTGATAGTTTTAGTGTAGTGGACTTAGCATTGCCAGCTTCCACAAACACGAAAGACATTGTTAATCAATTCAGACATATTAAAGAGTATGGCAAAAAAGGAATGACGGTTGTTTTCTCAACCTATCAATCCATAGATGTTATTGCCCGCGCTCAAAAGGAAATCATTAAAGCTGGATTTGGAGAATTTGACTTAATCATTTGTGATGAGGCCCACCGGACAACTGGAGTTTCATTATCAGGAGAAGATGAATCAGCATTTACGAAAGTCCATGACGACAAATACATAAAAGCAAAGAAACGCTTGTACATGACGGCCACGCCAAGACTGTACAGCGATGATGCAAAAAGCAAAGCTGCCCAAGCAGAAGCGATTTTGTGTTCAATGGATGACACCAAATTGTACGGAGAAGAAATCTACCGTATTGGTTTTGGTGAAGCAGTTGAAAGAGACTTACTCACTGACTACAAAGTATTGATTTTAACACTGAGCGATAAAGACGTTCCGCCAGCAGTGCAAAAAATGATTTCGGACAAAGAAAACGAAATCAATACAGACGATGCTTCAAAACTAATTGGTTGTATAAACGCTTTATCCAAACAAGTTTTAGGAGACGAAGGAATAATTAAAAGCACAGACCCCGAACCCATGCAAAGGGCAGTTGCGTTTTGTTCAAGCATTGCCGTTTCTAAGAAGATAACAGCAACTTACAACACCGCGACAGATGCTTACATAAGTTCATTGCCTGCCGACAAGAAAGAACAAATGGTTTCTTTGGCATCCAAGCACATTGACGGAACAATGTCAGCACCGGAGCGTGATGAATTATTGGGTTGGTTAAAATCGGACATGGATGAAAACGAATGTCGAATTCTTACCAATGTTCGGTGTTTGAGTGAAGGCGTTGACGTTCCTTCTTTGGATGCAGTTATGTTTCTTTCTGCCCGTAACTCACAAGTTGATGTAGTGCAATCCGTTGGACGGGTAATGCGCAAATCGCCAGGAAAGAAATATGGCTACATTATAATTCCTGTAGTTGTTCCATCTGATGTAGAAGCAGACAAAGCATTAGATGATAATGAGCGATACAAAGTAGTTTGGACAGTACTAAACGCTCTTCGTGCGCATGACGACCGTTTCAATGCCACAGTAAATAAAATTGAACTTAACCGCAAGCGACCAACTCAAATTTTAGTAGGTCGTCCCGAATATTCATTTGATAAAGAAGGGCTGCCTTCACTTGTAAACGAAGACCAAGCTACATACAATGCCAACAAAGACATTGCACATCAAATGGCTTTGCAATTTGAGCAGCTACAAAATGTAGTGTTTGCCCGAATGGTAAATAAAGTCGGTGACAGAAGATATTGGGAACAATGGGCGAAAAGCGTTGCTGAAATTGCAGAACGGCAAGTTGAAAGAATTAGCCGATTAGTTAAGGACGACAAGAAACACCAAAAAGCTTTTGCCAACTTTCTAGGTGGACTACAGAAAAACATCAATCCAAGCATTACCGAGCAAGAAGCAATTGAAATGCTCTCACAGCATATTATAACAAAGCCTGTTTTTGAAGCATTGTTTGAGGGTTACTCATTTGTAAAAAACAATCCCATTTCTGTTTCCATGCAATCCATGTTGGATTTACTAGAAGGCCAAGCGATTGAAAAAGATACGGAGACACTTCATAAATTCTATGAATCTGTAAAAATGCGAGCATCCGGCATTGACAATGCAGAAGGCAAGCAACGTATTATAATAGAGTTGTATGACAAGTTCTTTAAAACCGCTTTTCCTAAAATGGTTGAAAGACTCGGAATTGTTTACACTCCAGTTGAAGTTGTGGACTTTATTGTTCATTCTGTAAATGATGTTTTAAAGAAAGAATTTGACCGCAGTATCTCCGATGAGAACATTCACATCCTTGACCCTTTTACAGGTACAGGAACTTTCATTACAAGACTTCTGCAAAGTGGACTGATTGATAAGAAGGACTTAAAGAGAAAATACCAACACGAAATTCACGCCAATGAAATTGTCTTGTTGGCATACTACATAGCTGCTGTAAATATTGAAAACGCCTACCACGATGCTTTAGAGCAAAAGGACTATCAGGCATTTGATGGCATATGTTTAACGGATACTTTCCAATTGGGAGAAACGGATGAGAGCGAAAAACTCTTCTCCGATATGTTTCCACAAAACTCTGCGCGTGTTGCCCAACAAAAGAAAGCGCCACTTCGAGTGATAATAGGTAATCCACCTTATTCAATTGGACAAAATTCGGCAAACGACAATGCTCAAAATCAAGAATACCCTAAGCTAGATTCTAAAATTGCAGAAACCTATGCAGCTGCATCCACCGCAGGCCTCAATAAGTCATTATACGATGCTTATATAAAAGCATTTCGCTGGAGTACTGACCGTCTTGATTCCAAAAACGGTGGAGTAATATCTTTTATTACAAACGGCAATTGGATTCATAAGCCAAGCATGGATGGCTTTAGGGCTACCCTAGAAAGAGAGTTTTCTAAAATCTACGTTTTTGATTTACGGGGTGGTATCAAAGGGCGTTCAGGCGAGTTAGCAAAAAAGGAAGGGCAAAACGTCTTCGATATAATGACTGGTGTCGCAATTACAATTTTAGTGAAGCAACCAAAAACCAGTAACATTAAAGCGGAAATATTTTATCATAACATTGGTGATTACCTCAGCAGACGTGAAAAGTTTAAGATTATTACAGACTATAAGTCAGCATTAAATCACGAAATCAAATGGCAGAAAATAGTTTCAAATTCCAGCAATGATTGGTTGGAGCAACGAACTGATTCATTTAATACTTTCATTCCACTTTGCCCAGAAAAGAAATTTGATTTGAGTGCACAATCATTTTTTAATACTTATGCTATAGGAATAGTTTCGAACAGGGACGCATGGGTATATAACTCTTCAAGAGAGCATGTCATAAACAATATGAAACGAATGATTTCGGTTTACAATGGTCAGCAAAAACAATTCTCTGAGCTGAAAAAAAAGGGTACTAATGTTTCTGCTGGCAATTTTTTAGATACAGACTCCACTAAAATCAGTTGGACGGTTAATCTTAAGAAAGACGTTGAAAGAGGTTTAATTCATAAATTCGATGAGTCTGAAATAAGGATAGGAATATACAGACCTTTCTTTAAGCAGACATTGTATTTTGATAAACCATTCATCGAACGACCTGGATTAAGCCCAAAACTATTTCCAAAAGGGAATTTTGTTAATCGAGTAATTTGTATAACTGGCACTGGTGACAGGAGAGGTTTTGCCACCATAATATCAAATACAATTGCAGATTTACAAACGGTGGAGAATAGTCAGCAATTCCCACTTTATTATTTTGAAGAACGAACGAAGCAAAGTCGAGGTCTATTTGATGATGATGGCAATAGTGAATTCATACAGAGGGATGCATTGAGTGATTTTATTCTAGAACGCTCAAAAAAACAATATGGAAAAAATGTAACCAAGGAAGAGATATTTTATTACGTCTATGGCTTTCTGCACAGTCCGGAGTACAGAGAAACCTTTGCCAATGACTTAAAGAAAATGCTACCTCGCCTGCCATTAGTAGAGGACGTGCGCGATTTCTGGGCATTTAGCAAAGCTGGGCGTAAATTGGCGGAATTGCATATGAATTACGAAGCCATTCCAGCACACAAAGGATTAAAGGTTACTGGCACAGACAGTGAGTTTTTCACAGTTGAGAAAATGCGCTTTCCAAAGAAAAACCAAAAGGACACCATTCTTTTTAATAGTAAAATTACAATCTCAAACATTCCTGAGAAAGCTTACGAGTATGTTGTAAATGGAAAAAGTGCTATTGAATGGATAATGGAACGCTACCAAATCTCAACTCATAAAGAAAGCGGCATTACAAATGACCCAAATGATTGGGCAAAAGAAGTCGGCAACCCAAGATATATTTTGGATTTGCTTTTAAGCATCATCAATGTGAGTGTGCAGACGGTTGAGATTGTTGAAGGATTGCCTAAAATAAAGTTTGAGTAACCCTCTAAATTATAATGAGATTAGTTAATGTTTTTCTTTATGCAGTTAGAGTATATCCTGTTAGAATTTCACTTTGCATACAATTCATTCTCATTGTTTTCCTAACCATTCTCTTCCTATTTACCGAATTCAAAGGGTTAGATTATTTGGATGACCCAAATTCAATAAGGACTTACTTTATACCTAGTCTTTTAACTGCTTCATCTATATTTTCTGGATTAATTATTACTTACTTAATAACTCGACTAGCAAGTATTAGGAATGAGCGAATAGCGCGTTTACCCGAAATCGACTCTCTTTCAAATAAATTAACACAATACAGAAAAGTTTTACATCACTTCCTCCGTAGCTCATTTTTCAAAAACTACTCAACATTTAAGAAAACATTGTTGAAAAATCCTGATTATACTTGGTCAAACATCTCAATATCTACTGGAGATTGGAAATCAGAAACAATGACGAACTTTTACAAAGAACCCTATCATACAGATATGGCTCTTTATTTAGCCTTGGAAGAAATTGTAAATGAACATGGTGATAACATGGCCTGGCAATTTAGCGCGAACGATGACCTTGGAAGAAGGTATTCACTTGACGAAGTAGTGAATGCAAGGTTAATTGCCAATGAGCTTTGGGATTACTTTGATAACAATTGGCATGACTACGGAATGGACAGCAAAGTAGATTTCAATTGCCATGGATTGACATCAACATATTGGACAGATTTTATTTATAGGAATTTAGCCAAAATAGATATTAAATATGCCAAGCATCAGCTTAATAGGCAAATAATTTCAAAATTGAGTGGTGAGTTTTATTCTATCTATCTGGAAAGGTTAATCTTCTTGGTCCATAAAAATAATGAGGGAATATCGCCTTATATCAGAATGATGTTTATAAACTTATTATTTATGGCCTTTGGCGGAATAATACTCCCTTTGTCAATCTCGTTCTTAAAGCTTGGTGAAGTTACAACTTACACATTGGCTTCAATTTGTGTTTCTACTGTTTTAGTATCAGTACTTTCCATAAGTTTCTTCCTATATCAAGCATGGCGAATTGAAAGTGACGTCAGTGATTATTAATTTTTATCAAAAGAAAAAGGATTCCAGCGAAACGGCACACATGCTAAAGCCTCGCAAACCAAGCGCACATCCAAAGCTTTAGCAAGAGTGCCGCCCCACGCACCACGGGGACAAAGTCGTAAGGGTTTCGTGTAAACCGAGAGTGTAGTGTAACGGTTGCCCAACGCGCGACTTAAGTTTCACAAAACAATTCGGTCGACTAACAATAACCAAAACGGTTGACGTTTGACAAATGACGGGAAGAAGGGCACAGGCGCTAACAAAAAGTTTATGCAATGTGTGGGTTCAGTGTAGCTATTAAGAGTAATTTCTTAATTTCGTTCAGTAACGTTGGACAGTTTGGAGCAGGTCGGGCTTAACATTTCGCTGCGCTACATTTTTAAGCCCTCCTATTCCCCACACTGCATAAACTCAAACGTTGGTGGCAATTATTTTTATGAAAATGAGTTTACATAGAATTACGGTAATCCTCTTTGGACTTGTAATGATAGGGTGTTCGACAATTGACCGAAATCCGTACTATTCAATCGAAGAAGCCAATAAAGAACCTGAA
>JBPXJX010000439.1:0-2992 GCA_051715525.1 Bacteroidales bacterium | reverse complement strand
CGATCTTTCATTGCAACAAGCGCCTGGTTACGAGCACCTCCGCTGAAACAAGCATCAAGGAAAATAGTAACTTTTTTGGATGGAAATTCATTCAACTTGGCGTATAAGTCGTTTACTTTAACTCCGTTAGTAACATTATTTCCACTAACATCAACAGGGATTAAATAGCCCTCTTTAGTCTTCTCATCGGGTAAACCATGTCCTGAATAGTAAAAAACAATCTCAGCTTTTCCCTCATCGACATTGATAAGGTTGGTAAGCCATGCGATGCTCTGATTCATTTGGGCTGATGTGGCATTCAATAAAAGCTTAACCTGTTTTTCGGGTATCCCTAGGGTTTTCACACAATATTCTTTAAAAACCTTAGCGTCGTTAACTGCAAAATCAACATTTACTTCGCTACTCAAATCGGATTGAAAGGTTGTATAATCTTCATTGCCAATTATTAAAGCATAAGCATTTGACTTAACGATATTATTAACAGGTATATCCATATCCACCTCGGGTTTTCCGACCGAAATTGTATTTGTACCCTTTTTAATGTTACTACTAATTCCTCCTCCTGCCTTACTCTCAACATCAATTACAATCTCATTAAATTTATAGTTTATACTTGTAGTTGCATAGGTTGTAGCACTCTTGCTATCAAAAATGTACTTCTTCTTAGTTTGGGGATTTATAATCTCAGTATAGGCTAATACAAAGTTGTTATCCTTGATGTAAAAATCTGGATTATTAAATTGGTAGGTGCTAAAATCCTGTTTGAACTTTGGTGCTTCTGCAACAGGAACAGCAACTACAAACTCGCCTAGATCATCGGAGGATAGCAAAAAACTCTCGTTATCAGCATCGTAAAGGCCAAGTTTTACATTTTTGAAGTCAACCTGCTTGCTATGCTCTTTTTTAAGGTTGTTTATAGCTTCATTCTGAAAATCTTCGATCTTTTTAGCTCTTGCTGTCTCTGTGACTCGCATCTTATAATCTGCTGTTTTTTCAAACTCCCCCTTTTGTTGCCACTGGTTTACTTTATCTTCAACATAAGCTTTTATTCTATCGGAAACACTCGCTTTTACGTTGGTAAAGTTGGAATTAGATTTGGTAGAACTATTTGCTAAATAAGTTTTACCATCATTTGTAGTTTTATCAGCTTCTCCTTTATAAACACCCTCTGCCCAAATTCCCACCTGAACCTTTCCATCGGCTTTTGTATATGTGCCATAACCATCTTGAATTCCATCTTTCCAATAACCAGAATGAGTAGAGCCATCATCCCATGTAAAAGTACCAAATCCATTCCGCTTATCGTTTTCGAAGTTTCCATTGTATTTCATTCCATCAGCATGGAGATAAACGCCTGCTCCGTTTCTAAGTTTTTCATTAAAATAGCCTTCGAACAATTCGCCAGTTTCAAAAATATAAACCCCGTATCCGTTTGAACAATTACCCGAAACGCACCCTGCTGTACTTGAAGTTGAACCTGCTAATTTCCCATCTTTAAATAATCCAAGCGACTTGGTTCCATTTGCATAATATAGTGTACCATAGCCATTCTGTTTTCCATCTGCCCAATCTCCTATGTATTTTGACCCACTATGCCAAAAATATACCCCTTGTCCATGGAGCGAGCCATCTTTCCATTCACCAATATACTTATCACCAACCCACTGGCCTTCGCCCCAAGTGTAAATTCCAAAACCATTGTTACAATCGCCAAAAGTGCATTTTGATGCCAGATTGGTATTAGTACTAGTTGATGATGAAGTACCTTTATAACTTCCCTTCTCGAATAGACCAACTTGATTAGTTCCATCGGGATTTGTAAAAGTTCCCTGACCATTCTGGCTACCTTCCTTCCAATAACCTATATATTTAGCACCATAGGCCCAATAATATGTTCCATATCCATCCCTTTTATTATTTATAAAGTTCCCATCATACTTTTCGCCGTCGGAATAGAGATATTCACCTGTTCCAGAACGAACACCATCACTAAAATATCCATAGTAAATATCACCTGAATCATAAACTCTAACTCCATAACCACTACTACAATCACCAGAGATGCACCCGGGCTCAGTATAGTTTTTGCTAACTAATGAAGTATTTTCCCATTTACCACAACTTTTGGTGCCATTAGAATAATAGTATGTACCATAACCATTAATGCTGCCATTCGCCCAGCTTCCAACATATTTATCACCAGCAGCCCAAATATAAACACCTTCACCGCTCCTATACCCATCTTTAAAGTCTCCAATATACTTATCGCCTTTATTAGCCCCTGATGTCCATTCATAAATACCCCACCCGTTAGTACAATTACCATTTGTACAAGAAGATTCGGTATTTGAGTAAGTTGAATTATTGCTTTGAAAAGATGCTCCTATATATGAACCATTCTCAAATGTCCCTGTTTGAATTGTTCCATCGGGTTTAGTATATGTTCCATAGCCATCCTGATTGCCATCTTTCCAATTACCGGAATAGGATGAACCTGCTACCCAGTTATAAACTCCATATCCATTTCTTTTGCCACTTAAAGCGTTACCTGTATATTTATCCCCATCGGCATAAAGGTAAGTGCCTTCGCCATTCCTAAACTTATTACTCCAATAGCCAACATAAATATCACCAGACTCAAATACCCAAACTCCATATCCGTTATCACAATCGCCATAAATACAACCTGCGGTTGCGTATTGTGTTCCTGTTAATTTAGCATCCTGAAAAGTACCTGACATACGAGTACCATCACTAAAGAATTGGGTACCATAGCCATTAATTGAACCTTTTTCCCAATACCCAACATATTTATCGCCTGTATGCCAAAAGTAAACACCAGCACCATCCCGTTTCCCATCTTTAAATTCACCAATATACTTATCCCCCTTACTTTCACCAGATAACCACTCGTATACGCCCCAACCATTTTGGCAATTACCAACTACACATTGTGTTGTTTGTGCATAACTATAATTTGCTATTGCAAGAA
>JBPXJX010000438.1:0-10227 GCA_051715525.1 Bacteroidales bacterium | reverse complement strand
CAAGTATAAAGGCATTACTTTGTGCGATTTACCGGAGCCTTATCTCGTTTGGATGAAAAGCAAGGGTTTTCCACAGGGGAAATTGGGAATGCTATTATCAACTTTGTATGAAATTAAGTTGAATGGTCTTGAGTATCTACTAACCAATATTAGGAAAAGTCGATGAAGTTTGCCCAGCCTCTTGTTCATGGTACGCTAATCAAAAGATATAAACGTTTTCTTGCTGATATTCGGCTCGATAATGGTGATATCATTACGGCTCATTGCACTAATTCTGGCTCGATGAAGAGCTGTATCGAAGAGGGCGCTGAGGTTTATCTCTCTCAAAATTCAAATCCAAACCGAAGGACAAAGTTTACATGGGAAATGATCAAGATAAATGGCAATTGGGTTGGGGTAAATACTATAAATCCTAATAAACTGGCTGTTGAGCTTCTAAAAAACAATATTATTCAAGGATTAACAGGTTATACCAACATCAAACCAGAGGTAAAGTTTGGCGACAGCCGGTTTGATTTATTTGCTGAAAAGGAAGGAGAACAATGCTTTGTAGAAGTTAAGAATGTAACGCTCAAGGACAGGAATTACGCTCTTTTTCCCGACTCTGTTACGGTTCGAGGAGCAAAGCATCTCGAAACCCTTATCAAAGTTAAAGAGCAAGGTATTAGAGCGGTTATGCTTTACATAATTCAGCGTGAGGATGTTGATATCTTTGGTCCTGCAATAAAGATTGATCCTACGTATGCCAAAACTTTAAAACATGCATTTGATAGAGGAGTTGAGATTTTTCCGTTACAGGTAAAAGTCACCCCAAACGAAATAGTGGCAAAAAAATTACTGCCATTTGAGTTTGAATTAGAAAAATAATATATTTGCATAGTTAACAAATGACTTACATGACAAGACAAAATAATTTTTGGTGGTGGCACAGTTTAATCTTCCAAACCTGGGGGCGTTAACCTAATTGCTATAATCAAAAATAAAGCATAAAGGCCGCAGGTAACCCCTGCGGCCTTTGTTTTTGTTAATACAACTACAATGATAAGTGTTATAAGTTTTAATTCTTTTGTTTGGGTATGGCTATGGCGGGGCTTCCCCGCATAACACTTCTTTGCACCCTACTTGGGTGTTTGCATATTATTGCATTCAATAATCATTTTATTTAATCAACAAATTCAACTCACTATCGATAAAACAATCGAAGTGGCAAATCTTAAATTTCAAACAATCATGGAAACAACAATTTTAAAGCAAGATATAGTTGTATCACCTCTTTCTGAAATGCTTAATTACAACGGGATGTATGGTAATTATGGCGGAGCCTATGTACCCGAAGTTCTAGCAAAGCCTTTGGAGCGATTATCGAATAAATTCGACGAATTGGTTAAAGATCCTTCATTTAATAAGGAGTTTATTTATTTCCTTAAACATTACGTTGGTCGTCCTTCGCCACTTTATTACGCACGAAGATTATCAGAACACGTTGGCTCAACAATCTATCTGAAACGCGAGGATTTAAACCACACTGGTTCACACAAAATCAACAATACCATTGGGCAAATTCTTGTTGCAAAGCGCATGGGCGCAAAGGAAATAATTGCAGAAACTGGTGCAGGACAGCATGGCGTTGCAACTGCAACTGCAGCAGCATTGATGGGTATTCCTTGCAAGATATTTATGGGAGCAAAGGATATCAAGCGTCAATCCTTAAATGTTAGTAGGATTAAATTACTTGGTGCTGAGTTAATCCCAACCGAAATGGGTTCAGCAACGCTAAAAGATGCCGTTGACTCGGCTCTTGGCTACTATATTGAACACCCAGATTCTTTCTATCTACTTGGTTCACAGGTTGGCCCTCACCCCTACCCAAAGATGGTTGGCTATTTCCAGAGCGTAATTGGTCAAGAAGCTCGTCAACAGATACTTAATACTGAAGGCCGATTGCCACAGGCAATTTTTGCTTGTATTGGTGGTGGTTCAAATGCAATTGGGCTATTTTCAGGATTCCTAAACGATTCAGAAGTAGCAATTTATGGAGCTGAAGGTGGAGGACAAGCCACTGAGAGCAACACTGCTGCAACCCTTTCGTTTGGTAAACCCTCGGTATTTCAAGGTACATACTCCTACTGTTTAGTTGATAAGGATGGTAATCCTGTTGAGTCGCATTCAATTGCCGCAGGATTGGATTATCCAGGAATAAGCCCACAGCACGCTAACTTAAAGGATACCAAAAGGGCAACCTATTTGCCTGTAACCGATGAAGAAGCGGTAAATGGCTTTAAGTTACTATCGAAGTTAGAGGGCATTACTCCTGCCATTGAGTCTTCGCATGCTATTGCATTAGCATCTAAAATGTTGAAAAACAAAGAGGTACTTGCAATAATAAATCTTTCTGGACGTGGCGATAAAGATGTGGATAGAGATTTGAATGAGTGACCTCATTTTGATTATATGAACCCAGCAGAGTTTTAATTTTTCTGCTGGGTTTGGCATACAATTAGATGCTGATTCTCTATCTTTACTCTTCGATAAAACCTAAAAGCCATGAGAACTTTAACAATTTTAGCAATAGTTGCTTTAATATCATTTCAAATTAAGGCCCAAGAGGTTAAACGCATTAAAGGTGCAAAAGGCGAATACCTAATAACAGGTGGTGTTAGCGAAGAGGAAGCAAAATCAAAAGCGTTGGCCGAGGCTAAAGTTAATGCGCTAAAAATGGCAGGTGTTGCTGAAAGCATAAAATCTTACGATATGCTTTATAAGGGCGAGGTTGGAGCAAAATACGAAGAAGTATACATGTCCGATAAACAAGCCGAAATCAGGGGTGCTATTAAAGAATATACTGTTACCTATGTAAAGGGAATGGATGAGTTTAGCAATTTCAAGATTCAAGCCACCATTGATGCTACTGTAATCCTTTATAAAAACAGCCCAGACCCTGCCTTTTCAGCCTTTATTGATGGTATCAAGAAAGGATATCAAACTGGAGAAAAGTTAACATATAAAATCACCCCATCGCAGAATTGCTATTTATACATTTTCAATATTTACAGCAAGAATGCAACGCTAGCCTATCCAAATGCATACGAAAAGCAGCAAATGCTTGAAGCAGAAAAGACTTACACCTTTCCACTAAATAAAAATATCGAATATCCTCTTGAGCGCACTACTCCAGAACCTGAGCAGAACAAGCTGATTTTTGTATTCACAAAAGAGCCTGTCCCTTACGTCAAGATTAGCGGCGAGGACCAAACAACTAATTTCGAGGATGTTTCATCGTGGCTATTCAGCATCTCGCCCGATAAAAGAACTAATCAGTATATTCAGTTTGTGATTTACTAACAAATACGCTATCAACAGTATAGCATTATTTTCTGATAATTAAGTTTACCATTCTCTTTTTAACCTATCTTTGTAATGATTGGTGGATATATTCCATTCTTGGAGTATCCTTAATAGGGAATCCGGTGAAAATCCGGAGTTGTACCCGCAGCTGTAATCCCGATGCTTAAAAAATTACGCATTGTATTTTAACGATAGCCACTGCAGAACTCCAAAAACTGCGGGAAGGTGTTAAAATCGGGAAAGCCAGAAGACCTGCCAATGAAGTTATAACTCGGGAAAAAGTTTATTGATTCATATACTATTTCCCTTTTACAATTTTAAGGTTATGAAGACAAGGTTTCTTGTTTACAATTTATTTCTGTTAGTCTGTATTCAGGCTAATGCACAGCCATTTAACAGAATTGTATCTTTATCGAGAGTGATCACACAAGATATATACCTACTTGGTGCAAAAGATAAACTTGTTGGCTGCACTAGCTATTGCGATATGGCCATTAGCGATAAAAAGGAGGTTGTTGCAACGGCTGTAGCGGTGAATGTCGAAAAGATTATCATGCTTAAACCCGACCTCGTTATTGCTACAACCATTACAAAACTTGAGACTATTGAAACCCTTAAAAAGGTTGGAATTAAAGTAGTTGCTTTTCCAATAACCAAATCATACAGCGATATTTGTCAAAACTTTAGGCAAATTGCTGAGTACGCGGGGAAAAATGACTTTGCTGAGAAAGTAATCAGTAACCAGAAACATCGTTTAGATAGCATCATTAGCTTAATTCCAAAGGCTCAAAAGCCCAAAATTTTCTTTGAGATTGGTACCAAACCTATTTTTACTGTAATGCCAAATACCTTTATGGATGATTTTATCACCTTTGCAGGCGGTATAAATGTGGCGTCAGATTTAATGAGAGGAACAATAACACGCGAAAGTGTTTTGTTACGTAACCCTGATGTTATTATAATAGTAACAATGGGTATTTTAGCCGATGAAGAGAAAGCCAGCTGGTTAGCGTGCAAGGAGTTAAATGCCGCAAAAAACAAGAAAATTTTCATAATTGATTCCGATAAGGCTTGTAGCCCTACTCCTGTAACTTTTATTGATGTTGTAGACGAATTAATCAAACTAATTTATAGCCAGAACTAATGCAATCGAAGTATTTAAAATGGTTACTGCTAACGCTACTATTTGTAGTGGTAACAGTCATTATCATTATATACTCGTTGGTTAGCGGAGATCTTAAAATCTCAATTGTTGATTTACCGAAATATCTACTTGGCAATGGAGATGGAATTGAGTACACAATCATAAAATCGATACGATTACCTCGCATTATACTAGGATTAGCTGTTGGAGGCTCGCTTAGTTTATCCGGGGTTATACTTCAGGGTATTTATCGCAATCCTTTGGTTGAGCCTTATACATTGGGCATATCAGGTGGAGCATCAATTGGTGTTGCTTTGGCTATTGTTTTTGGATTACCTACTATTTTAGGGAACTTTGTGCTTCCAATATCTGGTTTTGCAGGAGCGCTAGCAACAATCTTCCTAGTTTATGCGCTCAGTTTACGCGGAGGAAAAGTTAAAATTCAAACCATGCTACTTGTTGGGGTAATGGTCAGCTTTATTGCATCATCGGCAATGATGCTACTGCTGTCAACCACATCAAGAGAAAATATCCACAGCATCATATTTTGGGTTATGGGATCGCTGGATGAGCCTAACAATAAGTTAATTACAACAGCAGTAGTTATTTCTTTTGCGAGTTTAATTCTATCCTATCTGTTTGTTCAACCGCTCAATGCGCTTAGACTTGGAGAAGAAAAAGCTCGTTATCTTGGTATAAATACTGATATTTCAATAAAAATTCTTTTTGTAATCACCTCGCTGCTAACTGGAATATGCGTTTCCATGGCTGGAGTAATTGGTTTTGTGGGATTGATCATACCTCATTTAATTAGGTTGATATCTGGTTCGGATTATCGAGTTTTACTGATCAACTCATTTATTGCTGGTGGAGGGTTCCTTGTGCTTTGCGATACCATTGCTCGCACTATTATTGCTCCTAATGAGTTACCAATTGGTGTAATTACAGGGATGATAGGTGGCAGCGTATTTATTGTTGTGCTAAATAGGATAAACCGTAAAGCCTTAATAAATTAATCATTACATGGATAAGATATTTGATATTCAAGGTTTTTCATGTGGATACTCCAAAAAGTTCCATATTAAGGATATCAATTTTAGCGTTTCCAAAGGGAGTCTTATGGGTATTATTGGTCCAAATGGTTCAGGAAAGACAACCCTTTTTAGAGGTATAACCAATGAATTGAAAGTTGAAGAAGGGAAAATTCTTCTTAATGGGTTGAATGTTGCAACCATGAGTTTTCGCGAGCGAGCTCGCAATTTTGCCATTGTTACTCAAAATATCGAAAGTGCTGATATCCGTGTTGAAGATTATGTGCTAATGGGTCGAATTCCTTATCACCGAAAATTTCAACTATTTGATACAAATGAAGATATTGCCATTGCTGAAAAATACTTGCAGCTCATCAATATTGAGCATCTAAGAAATAAGCTCATGAATGAACTTAGTGGTGGTGAACAGCAGCTGGTTAGCATTGCACGTGCTCTTACACAAGAGCCTGAAATACTATTACTTGACGAGCCTACCTCCCACCTCGATATTTCGCATCAGATACGGCTTATGAACCTAATTCAAAGGCTAAATACTCAACTTGGGCTAACCGTATTAATGATTATCCACGATTTAAATTTAGCAGGCGAATACTGCGATTACCTTGTGCTCCTTAAGGAAGGCGAAGTATACAAACAGGGTTCGCCCGATGAAGTGCTTACTTATCAGCATATTGAGGATGTTTATGGAACGGTTGTAATCACTAAAACAAATCCTGTTTCAGGTAAACCGGTTGTTTTCCCTGTGTCCGAAAGGACTTTAAAACAAGTGCAAGACGCAAGAAAGTAAATCCAACTTATGAGACTAATCCTTGTTCGACATGGTGAGACAATTGAGAATCAAAAGGGAATTTGCCAAGGGCAAATGGAGGGAACGCTTTCGGATAATGGCATTGAACAAGCGAAAAGAGTTGCTGAGTTTTTAAAGTCTGAAAAGATTGACGTTATCTATTCTAGCGACCTAAAACGCGCTTTAGATACAGCAAATGAGGTTGTTAAGCAATTCCCAAATTCACCATTTTATCAAGATAAAAGGATTAGAGAGCGATATTTTGGCTCGTTTCAAGGAAAACTCTTTCCTGAAAACAGGAAAAATTTAGTTATTCCACCCGATGCTGAATCGGATTTAGCATTATTTCAGCGAGTTAATGAGTTTTATAACGAAATAATCGAAAAGCACTTCAACCATAATGTGCTGATAGTTAGCCACGGAGTAACCCTTCGAGTTATGCTGGCAATTATCCAAAGTCATTCAAACATTGATAGCATCGAACCTTTAAGTAATGGTTCTATCTCAATAATTGAAGTAATATCACCATCTCATAATCAAATTATTAACATCAACCTGTTGAAACATCTTTAAAAAAGATTTAAGTTTTTGATGTTCGGGTATGAGATTATAAATATCTTTGTCGTCACAAATGGTTCTTATCAGGCGTTTGCCTGATGGATTAAAAGGGAATCCCGTTCAATTCGGGAGCTGTCCCCGCAGCTGTAAGCTCTTTAAGAGTCTTTTAAAAACCTCGCCACTGTCAGGCAATTGCCTGATGGGAAGGCTTAAAAGATTGAGCAAGCCAGAAGACCTACCATTGTATGCTTTTATCGTAGCTTTCGGGTGGAAAGGCGAAGAATAGGACATCTCAATTTTCAAGTTCTATTTTCACTAACAATCCGACTGGTACGAATGATTGAAACGTTTAATCATTTGTAACTATGTCATTTAGGTCATTATTGATTTGGCTATTTATTTTACTTTTGGTAGATAAATCCTACTCCCAAAAGAGCATTACCGATAGCGTTTATACCATAAAGGGTATTGATGTTTATGGTAGTCGCCTTGAAACCTTTGCAGTTGGGGCAACAGTTCAGAAATTCGACTCAACCCTGCTTTTGCTGCGCAAAGCAGAATCAATATCACAATTACTATCTAACTCAGGGGCAAATGTAAAGGCAACCGGAGTTTCTGGATTGAGTACCTTAAGCCTTCGCGGAGGTGGTTCAACTCACACAACAGTAATCTGGAATGGATTAAACATTCAAAGCTCAATGAGTGGAACAACGGACTTTTCCAACTTCCCAGTTAGCATGTTCAACTCTGTTCGATTGCAGTATGGAGGCTCAGGTACATTATTCGGAAGTGGTGCTGTTGCAGGGGTTATGCACTTATCAAGCGGAAATATATTGCTGCAGCCAAACAACGTTTCTGTTACTGCAAGTCTTGGCAGCGCTAGCACTAAAAGCGGCTTAATCAGCATAAAACAAGGAAATAGCAAGGTTGCAACATCAATAAAGGCATATTCATTTGCATCAAAAAATGATTATAGATTTATAAATACAACAAAGATAGGAAGCCCAAAGGATACCATTTCAAATGCAGAAGCAACTCAACAGGGCGTTACTGGCGACTTGGCCTTAAAGATTAATAAGAATATCGCATGGTATGTTGCAGGCTGGTATCAGCACAGCGATAAGAACTTGCAAACGCCAATTTCAAACACAACGCCAAATCAGTCATTTCAAAAGGATGATCAGTTTTATACTTCATCAAACCTTAGGTTTGCCAATGATAAAGTCACCTTCAACTTAAAAAACGGGTATATCTACAATAAAATCGATTACAATAATCCATTAGTAGATATCGATAAAAGAGGCGTAAATCATTTAAATACAATAATCAACGAGGTTGAAAGCAAATTAGGGGTTAACCAAAACAATGAACTTCTGGCTGGATTTAACTTCACTAAAGAGTTTGCCTATAGCAATAAATACGTTGAAAGCAGAGCGAATAGAAATAGGTTATCGGCTTTTGGAGCATTAAAATCTTCTTTTTTATCAAAGAGGTTAACTACAGTAATAAGTTTAAGAGATGAACTGGTTGACAATAATTTGATACCTCTAGTTGCCTCATTGGGAGCCGATTTTAAGTTATCAAAAGGGATTACTATAAAAGGAAATTTTTCAAAGAATTACAGACTACCATCACTTAACGATTTATACTGGGGATTAACCCCTTTTGCGCAAGGAAATTCAGATTTAAAACCCGAATCGGGATGGTCGGGTGAGGTAAGTTTGAATCATAAGTATTCAAACCAATCTAGCAAGTTTGAAAACTCAATTACTTTTTTTAGGACTTATATCAATAACTGGATTATCTGGCAATTAAACAGCATGAATAGGTGGCAACCACAGAACTTCAATACAGGAAAAACGTTTGGAGTTGAGATAAATCCTGCGTTTGCTAAGAAAATAGGTATTATTTCATTAGAAATTATTGGGTTTTACACCTATACACATGCTCGAGTACTATCCAAAAACTCTGGTGAAAAAGTAATGCCATACTCTCCTGAGCATAAGTTCAATGGCTCGATAAACTTAACCATCAAAAACATTTTGCTGAGATATTCTCACACCTTTAACTATGCAAGGTATGTAGACCTTGCTGGAACTAAGCTTCCTTATTACAATTTAGGTGACTTCTCAGCTGGTTATGGGTTTAAAATGGGAAAACTGAAATCTGAAATAGTATTCAACATTAATAACACCTGGAATACTAGTTACCTGGTAACGCAATCATATGCAATGCCCCTTAGATATTACTCATTAGCGCTAAATGTAGATATAAACACTAATCATTAACCTTTTAATTTAATAATTATGAATCGTTTCAAATTTTTTCTTGCCTCAGTCATTGCTTCAACCTTATTTATAACCTCATGTAAAGATGAGGATAAACTCTCTCTTGCATACGAGAATGGTGCTTTTATTACAAACGAGGGTGCTTGGAATAACACTAATGCATCTGTTAGCTTCTATGATTTTTCTTCAAGTACAGTCATAAACGATGTATTCCAAAAAACCAACGGTCGTCCAATTGGTGATGTTCTTCAATCAGCCTGTATCGCAGATAATAAAATCTTCTTTGTTTTAAATAGTTCGAATAAAATCGAGGTAGCTGATGCTCGAGATTTAGAAGAAATAGCCACTGTTGAAGGTCTGAACAACCCTAGATATATCACAACCAGCAATGGAAATGCCTATATTACTCAATGGGGGAATTTAGAACATCCTGAAGACAAGAATAAGGTAAAAGTATTAAACATTAACACATTAACTATTACAAAAACAATAGAAGTTGGAGTTGGCCCTGAAGGGATTTTAAGTTTTAATAACCAAATTTGGGTTGCAAATTCGGGTGGATATGCTTACGATTCAGCCATCACGGTTATTAATGCTACAACTAATGAGGTCGTTAAAACAATTAAATTAGACAATAAATCATACTGCCCTCAGCAATTTGTTGTTGATAGTAATAACGATATTTGGGTATTATGCTCTGGTTATGTTGATTACTATGCAAATCCTATAACTCACACCCCATCGAAGTTGATAAAAATTTCATCATCAAGCTACGAGGTTCTGAAAAACTTTACGATATCGCAAGATCAACATCCTATTCGCATAAGTATTAGCAACGATAGGAATACCGTTTATTTCGGTGGAGGATATTCATTTACAGGTATTTATGCTGTAAATATCACATCAACTACCCTACCAAATACTCCAATTGTTAATGAACTATTTTATGGATTTAACATCGCCCCAGAGAATAATGAGATTTTTGGTTTGAAAGCCCCTTCATTTACAGAGAATGGTAAACTAAAAAGGTTCTCTTCAACAGGACAATTTATT
>JBPXJX010000437.1:0-1739 GCA_051715525.1 Bacteroidales bacterium | reverse complement strand
TGGCCTCTTCTTGAGTAGAAACAGGGAATCTACCGATTCCAATATCAAGTCCACCTGAAGCATCACCTTCATTAATTCCTAAATGTCCAAAAAAATCATCGGTAACATACGAGCCCACACGGCTTCTTGATTCGAGGGACTGAAAGGTAGGTATGAAATTAGAATTTGTTTTTGAGTCATTTATATTATCATACGATCCATCACCAAAAAGTAGTAAATACCTAGGAATATCATCAGGTCCTACAGAGCGATCGTAAAACATTCTCATAAAATTCCGAATTGCTGAAACATCTCTATTACCTGATGAGAACTCATTATAAACCTGATCAGTAGTTACAACGCTAACCGAAAGACCATCGTTGGTTCTATGAATATCAGCTAATTCATTGGCATGGGCAATAAACAAAGGATGGGTTACAATAATTAAATCTGATTGGGAGAGCCCATGCAAATTTTGATTTGGAATTTCGCCAATCAAAGAAACTGAATATGCACTGCTCGGATCAAATGCAATAAATTGCCTTAACGTATCGGTAGGTAAAGTAAAAACTGCTTGACTTCCGTTAAAAACATTTGTCAATCGTAATGGATTATTAATGTTTGATACATCCCATACCTGAGCTGCATTATTAAAATTACTGATGGTAAATCTTGTAACCTTTCCTACGCCAATTGACTTTACATCCCTAAAAAAAAGTTGTTTCCCCTGGTAGCTAAGCAACTGACGAGAGTTAATTGAAATATAATCGAGCCAACCATTGGCAGCGGGAGTAGGTTTGCTGAAAGTTAACGACAAAATTAGGGTGCCATTTGGAGTTGAGAATATCGAATCTTTCTGCTTAACAGAAAAAAAATCATATTCCTCGTCACCAACGTTTACGCCAGATAGCGTTAATGAACCAAGATTTAAACTATTAGCTTTTAGCAAAAAACTGCTTAGTGAAGCTGAGCGAGCAGCAGTTCTAACCCTAATCTTAGTTTTGCTGCTTGGCTCAGGGTTACTCAACTTAGTATCAAAAGTTCGAGTTGTATTAATATCAAATGACTCACCATACCATTCTCTCCCTGATTTTATAAGGTTTGTATCATTCCGTTCAAATGCAACCAGCTCATCAAAAGCATTTGTTTGATATGTAAATGGTAAAATTGTACTTTGAGTATCATTAATGGTCAAAGGCGATGGCCTATCTGTTGTAATAAAATAGCTTATAATCTTCGAATACTGATGAATACTATGCGAGAAAAAATCTTTTGCAGCCTCATATGTCCAAGTTAACGGGCCCTCTGCAAAAAAAAGAATATAATCACCTTGATTAAAAATTCCATCGCTCCCTTTTTCAACATAAATAGGTATTTGTTTCAAATCATCGGGCGATGGATCGTTGTTCATGAATGAAAGCTGTCTCCCTCCATTTCCCCAAACACTAACATTTGTTAAATTAGAAAAACCAAACGACTGTAGTTCAGAATAGGTTATCTTGTGTACTCCCGTTTCCTTCACTCCAATTTTCACCCATTTCCCGCTACCAAGAACAGAACTTGATACTGCAAATTGTCTCATTGTTCGCTGCAATTTTGTTGCTTTTTTTTCATCAATCCTTATTGTGAATGATGCTAACTTTTCAAGCCTACCTTGCTGGTTTGCTCTAATTACAGGTATTTTAGCTATTAGGTAATTTTGTTTACGTGATTCTTGAATGCTATATTTCTCTTTTAGGTTTTCAATATTTTTAAAACTT
>JBPXJX010000436.1:0-5585 GCA_051715525.1 Bacteroidales bacterium | reverse complement strand
TATTCTGTACTTTTTGTAAACAACACCTCCCATTTTCTCCATTTCAGCTCTAACTTTAACATTATCTTCAAGCTCAAGATGGCTATCGATGTACTTAAGGCCTGCATTCTTGGCTTCTTCAAAAATTTTTACACCCAATAGCGTGTCTATTCCTTTATTTCGGTAATCCTCGCGGATTGCACCGAGTAATAAGTTAAGTTGTTTTGTATGTTTTTGAGATCTGAAAATTTGGAATATCCCTATTGGTATTAGGTATCCTTTGCTTTTTCTTATACCATCACTAATATCTGGCATAGCAATTATGAATGCAATAACAACTCCTTCCTGAGTAGTTACAACTTTAATAAATCGTGGATCAAGTATGGGTAGATAACGGGAAGCAAATTCTCTCATTTCTTGTTCATCGAGGGGAACAAATCCGTATATATCTTTAAAGGTTTTGTTTAAAAGATTTAAAACAGGTATAATATATGGTTTAATTTGACCTCTCTTTTTGAAGTCTATTATTGTTAAACCTGGATTATTTCTCGTAGTTCGTTCGAGTATTCGGCTGTAAAGGTCTGGTGTTTTATCAGGAACATTTAGCTTGTAAACAAACAAATCAATTTCTTTTTCGAAACCTGCTTTTTGGGTAAAGTCAGTTAAATATGGGAAGTTGCAGGTTGACGCAATTACATTTGGCTCATCATACCCTTCAATAAGTAGCCCTTGAGGGTCTTTATCAGAAAACCCCAATGGCCCTATTAGTTTATTTGCCCCTTTTTCTTTTGCCCAACCTTCAATTGCATTAAAAAGCGCTTTGGCTACATCATATTCATTATACGTTTCAAGAAAACAAAACCTAGCATTATTTTCTTTTTTCTCCTTATTGTAATTATGATTGATAATTCCCATGATACGTCCTACAGCTTCTCCATTTTTGCTAGCAAGGAGTAAAATTGTATCACAATGGTTAAAAAGCCGATTCTTTTTAGGGCTAAAAAATACCCATTCATCCATATAGATAGGGGGTACCCAATTGCTATGGTTTTTATGAATTTTTGCTGGAAGATGTATGAAAGTATGGAGTTCTTTTTTTGTTGATACTTGATAAATTTTAATATCCATTAGTAAAAGTCTTTTTTTGGTTTTGGAAGTGTAAATTTAAATTCGCTACCAACACCAACCTCGCTTTCTACCCAAATTTTACCTCCAATCATATCAATAAATTCTTTACAGATCATTAATCCAAGGCCTGAGCCCTTTTCGTTTGAAGTTCCGCTTGTCGTTATGTTTTCATTATCACAGAATAGTTTTGGGATGATATCTTTTGTTATACCTACGCCATTATCGGCAACAGAAACCTCAATCTGATTATTTATAGATATAGCATATATTGTAATTTTACTATTATGGTTACTGAATTTTAGAGCGTTTGAGATTATATTTCGTAGTATAATCTCAAGGAAGTTTTTGTCAACGAAAACAATAAAATCTTCAGCCTGGAAGAAGCTAATTGTGATATTTTTTATTTTAGCTACGATTTTTAGCTGCTCAATGGTCTCCAGAACAACCGAGAGTAAATCTATATTTTCGGGTTTGTACTCTATATGTCCCATTTGAGTATTGGCCCAAACGAGCAGGTTATCAATTAATGAAAGTGTACTTTTGGCTGAATGATTAATTTGTCCAACGAATTCATCAATTTTATCGTCAGAGTATTGTTGTAAGTTGTTTAATAATAGATCTGAAAAACCGAGGATGCTGTTAAATGGACTTTTAAGATCGTGTGCAATAATAGAGAATAGCTTATCTTTTGTGCTATTAAGTGCTTTTAGCTGATTATTTAGTAGAAGGAGTGTTTCTTCAGCCTCTTTACGCTCTGTAATATTCCTTAAAATATGAACAGCACCAGCATAACCATTTTTTAAGTCAAAAATTGGATCAACGGTAATATCAAACCAATTATCACCAATTTTATATTCGATACTTTCGCGTTTTAATGAAGCTCTAACTTTATTTACAGGGCAAATATTTAATGGGTTTTTTGTTTTGTGTAAAACCTCCCAACAGTGTTTTCCAAGCATTGTCCTGCCATATTCTGGAAAAAGTTCAGTCATAGCCTGATTGCATCTTATAATCCTATGCTCATTGTCTAGCAAGCATACTGCATCCATAACAGTATCAAAGGTAACCTGCCACTGATTTGAGGAGTTAATTAATTTTTCCTCAGCTATTTTCTTATCAGTAATATCTTCAATTGTACCCTCATAGTAAAGCAGTTCTCCGTTTGAAGCTTTTATTGCTTTTGCACTTTCTCTAACGTACACCTTCCCTCCATCTTTCTTTATCCATGATGATTCTATACCTATTACTTCTCCATGTATTTCAAGCGTTTTACGAAACTGGTTTCGAGAGTATGAGGGTTCATAGCCTTCAACCTCTAAGTTACGTTTTTTCAACTCTTCGAATGATGAATAGCCTAGAAGTTTTACAATAGTAGGGTTTGCTAAAATTATTTCACCGCTCGGAGTAGTTCTGTAAAGGCCAATGGTTGAGTTATTAAATAAACTTCTGTATCTATCCTCGCTTTCAATTAAAGCATCTTCAACCTTTTTTCGTTTCGTTATATCATTAATGAGAATATGACGTGCAATTCGATTATTGAAAAAGATAGTATGAGCAACTATTTCAATAAGAATTACCTCTCCTGTTTTCTTGACATTTCTCCAGATTCCTGTAGGATTACTTGAATTACGTGTTTTCTCAATATCCTGCTTAACTGCTTCAATGTCCTCTTTAAGATGAATATCTAAAAGGGTCATACTTAAGAGTTCATCTTTTGAATAGCCAAAGTGCTTAATATAAGCATTGTTAGCCTGAACGAAATGTAACGATTCAAGATCATAGATGAACATGGGTTGAGGGTTATTCTCAAACATGTAACGATGTCGTTCTTCGCTTTCTTTAAGGGTTTCTTCTGTTCTTTTACTTTTAATAACATCCCATGCATACTGGGAAAGTTGAATCAATGATTGCGCGTCATCGTCAGTATAATCAGTTTCTTTATTTCCAACACCAAGTATGGCCACAATACTATCGCCCTCAAAAATTGGAATAACCAACTCGCGAATAACAGGTGCATGACCCTCGGGTAATCCCTTTCTTTTTGGAAGGCTATTATAATCGTTATGAATTATGGGTTTTCGAAATCGGATACAATCTGCCCAAACTCCTGCCTTCTCAACTGGATAATGTTGTCCCTTACCTTCGGCAGTGCACATTTCTCGAAGGGTTTTTGTTGACCACGTTTGAAGAGTCAAGTTTTTTTGGTCTTTGCTGAGAAAATGGAGAAACCCAATTGAACTGTTTGTGAACAGTTCGGATTCATCGATGACTACTTGGATTATCTCATCCAAAGTATGAGTGAGCGATAAATCACTAATATACAAGCGGGTTAGCAGAATCTTTTCAAACCTTTCCTTATCTAAGGTTTTCTTGCTTTTTTTAGAATTCAATGGAATTCCCCAATTTTTTTCAATTAGAAGAGAAAGGACTTTCTCATTAAAGTTTTGTGATACGAAATAGTCATCGGCTCCTGCTTTTATTGCCTCAATTGCAGTGGATATGTTACTATTGCTCGAAACAATAATAAAGTGATGTTTAATCCCTTTATCTTCAGTTGATTTTATTAATTCAACGCCATTTAATGTATTCAAATCCTCTATTATTACTACAAATTGAGGGTAAATACTTTTTTCTAAATACTCTAAAGCGTTGGTGTAATTATTGAAGTTTTTGATAGTTAGCTTAGAGATATCATTTGAGTTTTCGAATTCAAATGAACTTGAAACAACAATTATCTCATTTCTAGCATTATCAATCATATAAAGAATGATATTTCAATAAAAATTTCTTCTGAACCGCTTGTTATATCTAATACGAATTAAACTACTTATTTGTTGAGATTATTATTTGAATTTTAAAAATGAAGATATGAAAGTATAAAATTAATAGAGGAGTGGTAATTGCGCTCGTCAAATTGTTAGTAACTAAATTATAAACCGAAAAGGTTGGGATTAGTTACTTGTAATAGATTAAGGGGCAATTAGATATCATAAAGCAAGCGTCAAAGGGTTATAAAAATTTCAAATTTACCTCTTTAAGAAACTTATCTTGAAGAATATGAGCCATGCGCTTAACAACAGTTCTTCGTATTTCCAACTCAACTGGCAAGCTAGGATCTTGATGTGCTATATTGATACAAGTTCCGATAACAAAGTTAATTTCATCGCTTTCGAGAATCAGTTTAACTATTTGATCGGCAGGGCCATTGCCTAAACTAGAAGTTTCATTGAATTTTTTTAATGTTTCTGTTGCTTTGCTAAGGGTTAAAATGCCTTCGGTTACAAGGTCAGCTCCATTCATCTGGCTTACAGGTGGCAAATCGGGGTCGTTGAACTCGAAACTATCGGTGATATCGAGTTTAAGTTCGCGGGCAATGATATCAACAGTTGTAGCACCACTAACAACTTTCTTTCCATTAAAGTCAGCAAACATTTTGGCCAGCTTTGCATCGTTTTCCTTCTCGTATGGTGGGCCAGTGCAAATAAGTAGTTTTCGAGGTTCGCGAAAGTAAATAGTTGCGCAGCTTGAATCATCCTTTGGATGATAACCATCGTTAACGTAGGCCATATTAACAACCTTTGAGCTAAGTTTTCTGGCCGAAATATCTTGCTCATGTTTTACCATTTTTGTTACAAATTCGCGCGATTCGTCGCCCCATCCAAATGGGTAATCGGGGCTTCCTAATCCTGATTGAGAGATACCATCGCTCCAAAGTATTATTCTATCCTCCTTTGTGGGAGTAAAAGAGCAATACTTAAGCTCTTTCCCAGCATTCTTATCAGTCTTTAGGATTATACATTGCCATTGCATCTCCAATTCTTCAGCTCCTCGCATAACAAAGCATTGAGGATTATCGTATTCAAGTATTCGTGTCTCCCCGTTATGCTCGATATCAACAATTGTAAAAGTAGAATAGCTCATTTTCCGCTCGGAGCATATTGGAAGCGTATTCATTATAATATCGGCAATGGTGTTAAAATCTTTATGTTCCTTGGTAAAGTTAAGCGCTAGAGTTGAGGTTAGAGTTGCCAATACATTAGCCTTAACACCATGCCCCATTCCATCGGAAAGCACTAATATAGTTCGCTCTTCGCCTTGAACCCTTTGGGAGTAGAAAACATCTCCACAAATACGTTCTCCATCGTAGTTTCGCTGCTGGCAATTTATTTCAATGAAAAAACTTTCAGACATTTAATTTGTAATTCGTTATTTGTCACTTGTCACTTGTCACTTCTCTTATCCCCCTCCTTGTACGCATTAATTATTGAGTTGAGCATCTGCTCTGTTTCTGCAGCACCTTCGCCAAGAAGGAACCCAATTTTTTGAACCATTGCAAGGTTTTTATCTACCACATCGGTGATACGTTTTATAACTTCCTCTTTGCGAACTTCTGGTGCGTATAAATCGCGAATTACGGCACCAACTACACTATTCTTTTTAATTGTAAACACCGATATATTCAAAAGGCTCTCCTTGTA
>JBPXJX010000435.1:0-6043 GCA_051715525.1 Bacteroidales bacterium | reverse complement strand
CGACGCTCTTCCGATCTAAAAGAAAATACATCTGATTGGTTATTTAAGTTATTAGCCATTAATAACTTAATTGTACTTACTTGACTAAGTTTATTAAGTAAACTTTCAAATGAATCTTGATTGTATCCTATCGGTTGATTACTCTTTAAGGCACCTAAAAGTCCGTAAATGCCTAAGATATTTTGTGTTCCTGCTTCGTATTGATCTGGCAAAAAATCAGGCATTTCGAGTTTATCAGAATATGAGCCTGTTCCGCCATATATCAATGGATCAATTAATTTAGGATTTCTAATAAAAAAGCCACCTATCCCAGTTGGTCCAAGAAGGCCTTTATGGCCTGTAAAGGCAAGCATATCAATACTCCATTCATCAACCCGAATATCGACTTTGCCAAATGATTGGCTTGCATCAACAAGCAAAGGAATATCGCTTAATACCTCTTTAATTTTTTTTATTGGTTGAATAACCCCATTTACATTGCTGACATGGTTAACAATTGCCAAATCAAAGTGAGAAAGTTTAAGTTTTTCCAACTCTTCAACATTGACCAAGCCATCTGAATAATGTGGCATTATCTCATATTCAATGCCCTGAGATTGCTTTAAGTGCTCAATTGGCCTTCCAACAGCATTATGCTCAAGAGGCGATAATAGAATTCTCTTTTTTGAATAACTAAAACCCTGAATGATAGTATTTAAAGCGTAGGTTGAGTTATAAGTGAATATAATATTTGAAACGAGTGATGTGCCGAGCAAGAATGATAGCTGTTCTCGAGCCTCCTCTACAACTTTAGATGCATTGAATATCCTAGGATAAGCAGCACGGCCATAAGTTCCTCCCTGAGCAAGGTAAAGTTTTATATATTCTTCAACTTCAGCAGGTTTAGGAAAACTTGTACTAGCATTATCGAAATAGAGGTTCATCTACTTAATTCGCTATGGTTTAACTATTTGAATGCCACTAGATAATTTGCCAGCAATGTATAGCATGTTGGATATTGTACCCACTTCAAGCTTTTCCTTTAGCCCAAAAAAGTCGACACATGTTCCGCATAAAGTAATTTTAACGCCTTGATTTTCAATTTTCTTTAAGGTTTGTGCGGAATCTGTTCCTTTTTCGGCCAACGTCACGCCACTATTGTAACAGATAATCTCTAAAGGCAAAGCATCAAGTTGATCGATTGTGTTTAAGTAACCTTTCATTAGTAGTTTACCAAGGTCATCGTCGCCTGTGCCCATTTTATTGCTATTCAAAACGATAATATGATTTTGAGACTTACTAGCCTTATTATTTTCAATTATCGGTTTGACCTCTTCTTTCTTTGAATCTATTTTGTTGATTTTAAATGAAATAGAATAAGTATTACCATCTTTTGTATAATTGAAAACATATCCATTATCGTTTAAAAAATGGGATACATTATTGAAAGATGTTTCATTATCAACAATTACTTGTAAATCTTCACCAATGGCAGATTCTCTAATGGCCTTTCTTGTCTCAATTAATGGCATTGGACAAATCATCCCTTTACAATCAATAATTTTCATAGTATATTGATTTACAATCTATTTTGATTTGTTAACTAATGCTTTATTTATTCTTTTAACCAGCATTGGTCCTGAATATATAAAGCCTGTATAAAGTTGAACTAGTGACGCTCCAGCATTTAACTTTTCAATTGCATCCTCTGGAGTCAATATGCCTCCGACGCCTATGATAGGCATAGTTCCAGAAGTCTTTTGGTAAATATATCTTATAACCTCTGTTGAGCGTTTAGCAATAGGTGCACCGCTAAGTCCTCCATTCCCAATGGCAGCAATGGTTTCCTTATTGGTTAACAAGTTTTCGCGCGATGTAGTAGTATTTGTTGCTATAAAACCATCAATACCTGTTTGAATTGCAGCATTAATGGTTTCATCAAGTTGCTCTAAAGATAAATCGGGCGAAACTTTAAGAAGGATTGGTTTATAGACTTTATAGTTTTTACGTTCAACGGTTAAGACCTCAAGGATTTTACCAAGTTGCTCCCCATCCTGAAGATGACGAAGGTTTGCTACGTTTGGACAGCTGATATTCACAACAAGGTAATCGACATGATCATATAACTCTTTAAAGCAGAATAGGTAATCATTTATAGCATCTTCGTTGGGTGTAAGAGTATTTTTACCAATATTTCCTCCTACGATAATATTACCATTTCTTTTTTTTAGCTTGTTACTTGCATACTGAACCCCTTTATTATTAAAGCCCATTCTATTGATAAGAGCTTTATCTGCTTTTAGCCTAAATGAGCGTGGTTTAGGGTTTCCAGGCTGGGGCTTTGGAGTTACTGTACCCACTTCGATAAATGAGAATCCAAACGCCTCAAAATCTTGAAAGACTTCGGCGTTCTTATCGAATCCGGCAGCAAAACCCACAGGGTTTTTAAATTGAAGTCCAAAGAACTCTCTCTTAAGCAAAGGATGATTATAGATTGAGCATTTTCTTACTATCCATTTAACCCCTGGAATTCTAAAAGCTATTTTTAAAAATGAAACAACTAATGAATGTATCTTTTCGGGGGAGAGTAAGAAAAGAATCGGTCGAATAATTTTTGCGTACATAAAGAATTTTTGCAAAACTACTATAAAGTAGAATTATTACCAAAATTCATTTATTGGGAAAGTACTCTTTAAAGCTTTTATCGTTGTAAAATATAATGATACGCTCAATGCTGCTCTCGTTTACGCGAATCTCAGGCTCTTTAGCTGCTGGAATATTGGTTGTATTTTCCTGTATAACAGGTTGTTTCACCTCATTTTTAATCTCATTTGGTTTTAAGTCAACATCGAATAAACGTTGCTGAATGGTAGTTTTATACATTTCACCTCGTCCCATGAGCAACCATTCTGAGCTAACCCTAGGAAATTTAGTCAGAATCCGCTGAATTAAATCAAAGCTGGGCTTGTTTCTACCCGATAGTATATGAGATATGGCACTGCGCTGAACACCTATAACATCAGCAAACTTAGTAGGACTAAGGTTTTCAGCACCTATGAGTTTTTGTATTCTGCTTTCCATAAACTATTTTTTACAAATGTAATATAAATATTGTTACGCACATAAACAATAAATGATACATATGTAATCTTTTTGTGTTTACGTATGTATTTATAGGATGATGTGCTTTTGAATTAGTTAGAATGTAAGATCGATTACCTGATGAAACAAATACCTATAACCTCACAGCATGATAAAGAGTAAATACGGGTATTCCTGCGCTGCATGGATGAATTTAGAGAGTGTTTGTTCTCAAATTTGCAGGTTTTAGTACATATTGATGCTTATAAACGAGTGTATGGAAAGTATTAAATCACAGATTAATAACTTAAACTTGAAATATCAAGAGATTAGGCATGCTTTTGAAGTGTTAAATTCATTATTAGGAGAAAACATACTTCATACACTGCCTTAAGATATAATAAGCTCTTAAAATCGATAATTTAGAACAAATTGTAATATAATTTTAACTTATAATGATGGACTTAATCGACTTATTTGTTAATAATAACTTCACTTAATTCCTTGACTATATATAGATGGTTTTTAATTAAAATATTGATATCCATTGGATTTATAATATTCCTTATAGAATAATTTCAACCTTGAAGGCCATTAATTTATATATTTTAATGGTTATCAACTATTTATGTTTAATAAGTACTGTATTATTTGATCAAACCGTTGAAATCACTACAAAAACATTAAACCTTATTTATAATTAAAACTTATAATATATTGATATATAGTATTATAAAAATTAATTTACTAACATGTTGACACATCAACGTAAGTACCATTGCGAATCAATCTATTGTGATACAATTGTAAACATTATACATGATTATTCGATTAAATTTAATGATTACAGATGTAAATTTGGTAGAATTTCTTGTAAAATGATGTAATAATTAACTAAACTATCACTTAACATAATTAACTTGAAATAGGATTGTGTAAAAAGAGTTGAAATAGCAGTAAACCTATAAGCCGGGTTCTGTGGTATAAACGAATTTACACCCTCTATCATTTATCTAGGATTATAGTTGCCTATAACCTCAAGCGACCTACCCCTTACGATAATTAGTTTCCTAAAACAGCGCGGGCAGCTCTGCTCCTTCTGCGTAGCAGAAAGAATCGTAATATACATGGTCTTACAACCCATAAGGTGTACGGCATTCCATATTGCTACAGAACCCGGTGGGCTCTTACCCCGCCTTTTCACCCTTATCCCGATAAATCGGGACGGTTATTTTCTGTTACACTACTATACCCTCGCGGATATCTTCCCGTTAGGAAGCATGGTGCCCTGAGTTGCCCGGACTTTCCTCCCCTATATTTCAAGGAGCGATAGAGCGGTTTACTGATATTTCAAATAACTTAGAAAGGACTATTTAACGTATACAAGTGTTGCACCATAGCCGTACTCTTTGAACGATGCATCTTGATATCTTAACTTTGTATATTTTGTATCGAGTATTTTCTTGATTTCAAACTTTAGCTTACCATTGCCCAAGCCATGAATAAACACCATCTTTTTTGTAGCAGAACTCTTTAAACCACCCTCTAAAGCAGTCTCGAAGCGAGCTAATTGCAACTGGATAATCTCTCCTGCTGAAAGATTTTGATGGTCATCAACAAGTTCCTCTATATGTAAATCAACCTCTTCTGTTTCCAGTTTTGGTTCCGGGTTAACTTTAGGTTTTGGAGTTGAATCCTTCTGCTTTATTGACTTAGCAATAGCCTCATCGGTTAGTTGCTTAAGCAACGCTTCCTGCTTAGAATCAGCAATTGAAATGATAAAAGCATTTTCATCGAAGAAGTCGTTCTCAGTAAATGAGTTATCCTTGCAAAGTTTAAGTGGACTTATAGTTATATCTGAGTATTCAGGTTGTTGAACAACAAATTGTGTATTCTTAAAGAATATCGATTGTACATTGATAATGAATTGATTATTCAACTCATTGCTTGAATAACTCTTTATAAGTTCCTTTGAATCAGGCAACAAAATTCCACTTGTTAGTGGAGTAACTGATGATTGACCCCATACAGAAAGCGAATAAAAAACCCTATAATCGCTATCATTTATGATGTAAAGGCTTTTATTACTACTATTTAGATTTGTTTTATTGTCGGGAACAAATGCTAAATACAAACCTATTTCATTTCCTAGAGGATCAATTCTTTCAGCCTTAACT
The DNA here is from genome assembly GCA_051715525.1 of Bacteroidales bacterium. GTDB lineage: Bacteria > Bacteroidota > Bacteroidia > Bacteroidales > Tenuifilaceae > UBA8529. Next base: position 806 of record JBPXJX010000435.1, on the reverse strand, counting down.
ACAACTGGTTCAGAGTTTTTCTTAATCTCTGCGGATGATGTTTTTACAGGCTTTTTGCTAATGGTTTTTGTTCCGCTAGTCTCCTTATCGGGGATGATTGAACGTAACTTATCATCGCCTTGACCAACAATAACCAGCTCTGATACAAGCGCAGGAATCTCAAACCCATCATCGGTTTGAACAGAAACAGTTCTACTATCGATAATTTTGGTAACTATTCCGCCTCCAACGTCGTTAAGGAACCTAACCTTATCTCCTATCCCGCACTTCATAGTATTAATTTATTGACTTTCAGTTTGATATCAAAATAGAATAATAATGCAAAAATAGTTAATTTTGCGAAGTTTTATCGAATAAATTGAATTCCTGTGATTAATAAGCATTTTGAGCATATTCATATATCTGATTTTGACTATCCGCTGCCGGATGAAAAGATTGCAAAACATCCTTTGGATGAGCGCGATAAATCGAAAATATTACTCTATAATCAATCGATTATTGGTGAAGATGTATTTACCAATCTCTCCAACTATTTAGAGGAAAATAGCCTTATTTTCTTCAATAATACAAGGGTTGTTCAAGCTCGATTACTTTTCAAACGTATTTCTGGAGCACAAATAGAGATCTTTCTGCTTGAACCTATTGCTCCTTTTGATTATGTAGTTTCGTTTGCAAGCCATAAAAAGGTTGTTTGGAAGTGTATAGTTGGTAATCTTAAGAAATGGAAAGAGGATGAATTACTTATGCCCATTCCTTCTACAACCTCTACTCTAGTTGCAAAACGCATAAAAATATTATCAGAAGGA
>JBPXJX010000434.1:0-4928 GCA_051715525.1 Bacteroidales bacterium | reverse complement strand
TTTACCTTAGCAATGCTAAATAGTTTAGCAAGCAATCCCATTCTTAAAGAAAAACTCCTTGAAGTTGCCTTAAAACTAGGAAGCGATTGCCCTTTCTTTTTATATAATGCACCTTGTTTTGCAACTGGAAGAGGTGAGTTGATTAGTATGATAAACCTTGATTTATCTGGTTTATATATTTTACTAGTAAATCCAGGCTTGCATGTTAATACAGGAAAGGCCTATACGCTATCTAGCCCAAAATATCCTGAAAAAAAACTTGATACTCTAATCTTCTCCAATCTAGATGAATGGAAGGGTTTAGTTTTTAATGATTTCGAAAATATTGTTTTTAGCATCCATCCCGAGATAAGCAAAATAAAGGATCAACTTTATGAAATGGGCGCAATCTTTGCATCTATGTCGGGAAGTGGCTCAACCGTATTTGGGCTATTTAACGAAAATCCTACTCACAAATCACAATTCTTAGAATACTTCACACACCTACAGAAATTATAATAAAAAAAGGGGACATTAGTCCCCTTTTAAGTATCTAGTAAAATGATAGTTACTCTAAAACTACCATTACAAATCCTTTAACAACTCTATCTCCAGGCTTAACATTTACCTCTTTAACGGTTGAATTAATAGGGGCTAAAATTCTGTTGTGCATTTTCATTGCATCCAAAATCACAAGAATATCGCCCTGCTTAACTTGTTGACCAACTTTAACTTTTACTTCAATAATAGTTCCTGGAATAAAAGCGGTTAGCTGTTTTTTATCTAGTCTACTTAATGACATATTGCAATTGGTTTTAGAAGATTCTTACTAAAGTTAAATTTACCATTACCACAAACTAATTTCTAGAATGGAGGAATTCCATGCTTTTTAGCTGGGCGGTCGGCAATCTTAGTGCTCGAAACCTCTATAGCATGTAATAAAAGTTTACGAGTTTCTTTTGGTTCAATTACCATATCGATATATCCTTTAGAAGCAGCTACATATGGATTGGCAAATTTCTCCTTATACTCTTCAACTTTCTTACGACGCATCTCCTCTGGGTTAGCAGCCTCAGTAATCTCCTTACGGAAAATAATGTTAGCAGCACCTTCTGGGCCCATAACAGCAATTTCTGCACCTGGCCAAGCAAATACAAAATCGGCACGAAGGTGTCGTGAGCTCATGGCAATATAACCACCACCATATGCTTTACGAAGAATTACTGTCATCTTAGGAACTGAAGCTTCGCTGTAAGCATAAAGCAGTTTTGCACCGTGACGAATAACCCCAGCATGCTCCTGATCAATACCAGGAAGGTAACCGGGAAGGTCAACAAGTGTGCAAAGTGGGATATTAAATGCATCGCAGTAGCGGATAAAACGAGCAGCCTTGTCAGAACTATCAACATCTAGTACGCCAGCCATTACTAATGGTTGGTTGGCAACAAAGCCAACGGTTTCACCATTCAAACGGCCAAAACCAATAACGATATTAGCAGCCCACAGCTCCTGAATTTCAAAGAAATCTGAATCGTCAGCTAACGCTCTAATCACATCGCGAACATCATATGGTTGCTTTGGATCGTTAGGCACAATGCTATCGATGTTGAATTCAGGTTTTGGCTCTTTAGCCTCAAATTTTCGTGCTTTTCGAGAATTGTTCCAAGGAATAAAAGTGATTAACTTTTTAATCTGCTCAAAGCAGTCCATTTCGCTTTCAGCGTAAAAGTGAGCATTTCCTGTAATAGCTGCATGAACCATAGCCCCACCAAGATCGTCTTGTGAAATTTCTTCGCCAAGTACTGATTTGATAACCTCAGGACCAGTGATAAACATCTTCGAGATCTTATCAACCACGAATACAAAATCGGTTAGTGCAGGCGAATAAACTGCGCCTCCAGCGCAAGGGCCAAGAATTACTGATAATTGAGGTATAATACCACTCGAAAGGGTATTTCGCCAAAAGATTTCGCCATAACCAGCTAATGAATTAACACCCTCTTGAATACGAGCGCCCCCTGAATCATTGATACCGATTAGTGGAATTCTCATTCTAAGAGCATAATCCATAATTTTTGTGATTTTTCGGGCATGCATGCTACCCAACGAACCACCTGCTACAGTAAAATCCTGTGCGAAAACGGCTACTGGAGCACCAAAAACGGTTCCGGTACCAATGATTACTCCGTCCCCATGGAGTACTTTTCCATCCATACCAAAATCACGAGCATCATGCTCAACAAAGAGATCGTACTCATGGAATGAGTCCTCATCGCAAAGGGCTAAAACTCGCTCGCGAGCTGTAAGTTTTCCCATCGCAACTTGTTTTGCAATGGCTTGTTCTCCCCCACCCTGTAGAACCTCTTCTTTACGTTTTTGTAGTTCTTCAATTTTGCTTTTTAAAGGCATATTATTCTCTATAGTTAATAATAAGCTTACCGATAAAACATAGCAACGGTAAATTAGACTGCAACGTTACAAAAACAAAGCTAGATAAGAAAAATTTAAGTCAATAATTTGCAACTTTAAAATATATAGACATGATTTACTGTTGATTAGTAAACTAAACAGGTGTTTAATCTATATTTGAGCCTATTACTTGGGAGCCAATCGATAAAGTCCAATTGCAATAAACGTGTAAACAATATTTGGAATCCAACAAGCAATTCCAGGGGAAAGGACTCCGCCTATGGCAAACATAGTTGTAAAGCGCATAAACAAAATATAAGTAAATGCAATTCCTAGTCCTGTTCCGATATGTAAACCTATTCCACCACGGACTTTACGAGATGATAGTGCAACACCAATAAGGGTAAGAATAAAGGTTGAGAAAGGATATGCAAAACGGCTATACTTTTCAACTAAAAAAATATTCACATTATCAGCTCCCTGAAGCTGTTGCTGTTCAATAAATTCATTAAGTCGAAACAAATTCATTGTTTCGATCACTAAATCAGCCCGCATCGAAAAATCTTTAGGAGTAATATACACCGAGGTATCAATGCTTTTCCCTTTAATTATCTCTTGCCCGGTAGAGTTATAGTTTCTTATATAATAGTTCTCAACGGTCCATTTGTTTTTGGTTGAATCCCAACGGGCGAAGTCAGAAATTAGTTTTGATTGTAATTTATTGTCAATAAAGTGTTCGATAGAGAATCTTCTTGCCGATTGTCCATAAGAGTTATATGACTCCATGTAAACAAAAACTCCCGGGCGTACCTGTTTATGGATATTGCGTTCGCTATATCTGTATGGTCTACGAATGAAGGTGTTTTCAAACTCTAGCCTCGTTTTATTAGCAGGAGGAATAATAAAACTTGTTAAAGTGAAAGATATTAAAGCAATAATAGCAGCAGAAACAAAATAGGGATACATCAATCGTCGAAAACTAACACCACTACTTAAAATGGCAATAATTTCGGTGTTATAAGCCATTTTTGAAGTAAAAAATATAACAGCAATAAACGTAAACAGTGAGCTAAAAAGGTTGGCAAAATAAGGGATGAAATTGAGGTAATAGTTTATGACAATTTGATAGAGAGTTGGCTTTTTCTCCATAAAATCGTCTAGTTTCTCTGATATATCAAAAATAACTGCAATACCAACAATGAGAAGAATTGCAAAAAAGTAAGTTCCAATGAACTTACGGATAATATAATAGTCGATTGTTTTTAACTTAAACTTTTCAATCATAACCTATTTGATAACTTTTTAACCATAACATTCTTCCATTGCATGAAGTCGTTCTGCAAAATGTGCTTACGCGCCTCGGCAACAAGCCATAAGTAGAATCCAAGGTTGTGAATACTTGCTACCTGAGGTCCAAGCATTTCGGCTGATATAAAAAGATGACGAAGATACGCTTTTGAATACCTTTTATCAACAAAAGTTAGACCATTTGGGTCTATAGGTGAAAAATCATCTTTCCACTTAACATTTCTTATGTTAATTATCCCTTCGCTTGTAAAAAGCATACCATTCCTCCCGTTTCGGGTAGGCATTACGCAATCAAACATATCAACCCCAAGAGCGATGTTTTCGAGAATATTTTCGGGAGTTCCAACTCCCATCAAATATCGAGGCTTATTCTTTGGAAGAATTTCGTTTACAACCGATACCATTTCATACATCACCTCGGCAGGTTCACCAACCGAAAGACCGCCAATGGCATTACCTTCGCCGGGTAAATTGGCGATATGTTCAGCCGCTTTGCGGCGTAAATCGGGATAAACACAACCCTGTACAATTGGGAATAATGTTTGGCTATAACCGTACTTAGGCTCAGTTTCGTTAAAACGTTTTAAACAACGCTCTAACCAATGCTGAGTGAGCTCTAATGATTTTTTTGCATAGTCAAACTCTGCGGTACCTGGAGGGCACTCATCGAAAGCCATAATTATATCGGCACCAATTATTCGTTGAATATCAACTGCGTATTCTGGTGTAAACATGTGCTTTGAACCATCGATATGAGAACGGAACGAGGCACCCTCGCGGGTTAACTTTCTATTTTCGGCCAACGAAAATACCTGATAGCCTCCGCTATCAGTCAAAATTGGCCTATCCCAACTCGAAAATTTATGCAATCCTCCTGCGGCCTCTAAAACCTCAAGCCCAGGACGTAAATACAGGTGATATGTGTTCCCAAGAATTATCTGAGCATTAACCTCTCTCTCCAAATCCTGATGGCTAACCCCTTTAACGCTTCCAACTGTGCCCACAGGCATGAATATTGGAGTAGAAATCTCGCCATGATCTGTTACAATCTTACCCGCACGTGCATTGCTCGATTTATCGGTATGTTCTAATTTAAAATCCATTAACCCATTTTTTCGATGGCAAAGATAACGAAAATCATCGTCGAAAATAATTTATGCTTTCGCTACCATATTGTTTAACACAAAAATGTTTAATATCATTGTCTACCCTAAAATTTGTCTTTGCTGTGA
>JBPXJX010000433.1:0-6546 GCA_051715525.1 Bacteroidales bacterium | reverse complement strand
TATTCTTTCACCCAACCTCTCTTTGCTAAAATCTGCTTTATAAACATCAGCTAAGTTTTTAAATATCTTATTCTTATCGGGGTGAGCTGCAATAATAGCCTTGTTTGATACTAAAAATGCAAAGCTACCTTCAAACGGTTTTATTTTAGATATGTTTTCTTGTAAAGTTGTTAGTACGACATCAACAGCAACAAGGCCAACAAACTTTCCATTTACTATGACTGGCGAACCTAACGAGGTTAAGAGACGCCGCTCCATATTGCCAAAAATAAAATTATCATAATATGGTTCCCACATCTCTTCAACGGCTCTACTCTTAATTCCTCCGTAAAGAACAGGGTCACCAGTCAAACTGCGAGTTTCTCTATTCCAAGTAATCTCATTCCCAGTTTTATTTACGGTATGAGCTACTCTACCATAATCTTTATTGTATCCTGGAACAAATCCCTTAAACTCCCAGCTATCCCATAATGAATACAGATGTGGGTTTGCCTTAAAAACGGGTAAATACATATCAATCCATAACTTCTGCCACTTTTCGGCAGGCATTGTGTTATATATTGAAAATGCATTAGAAAGAGTTCTAAAAGAGAAAGGTCCTTTTCAAAAAATAATTTTACATCGCTAGCCGCTAGTTTAGCTGAAAGCTTTGAATTATTCAATGACTCCTCCAACAATCCTTTACGAGAATCAACAACTATATAACCAATTGCAACAACATAAAGTAATGCAGAAACCGAAAGGATATACAGCAAAATCTTTTGTCTTATCTTAAGCTTAATTTTCATAGTTGATGGATTTTTACACGCTAAACTTAAACTATTTTTAGTAAAACTGCAACCTCAAAGAAATCATAATTATAGAATTGTACTTTTTTATCAAAAATAATTACTCAGATAATACATCTTGTCAACATAAAAATGAATTATAATTAAGATACAAAGAACTATATTTGGTTTAAGCTTTTATAAGAAATAATAGTCGAAACATAGTAAAAACCCTAAAAAAACCTAAATATATGCAACGCATCAAATTAAAAAGGATACTATTATCCTTTGTTTTATTGTTTATTCTATCTGGAATAAACGCTCAGGAATACAAATATGAATCAATTCCAAACGATCCTTTAAAGGCACGAATTTATACTTTAGGTAATGGTCTTAAAGTGTATATGTCAGTTGTAAAAGATGAACCCCGAATTCAAACATTTATTCCTGTTAGAGTCGGAAGTAAAAACGACCCAAAAGAAACGACTGGGTTAGCACACTACTTTGAACATATGATGTTTAAAGGAACATCTGAATTTGGCACATTAGATTGGGATAAGGAAAAGGTACTAATTGAAAAAATTGAATCCTTATTTGAGGTTTACAGAGTAGAGACAGATCCTGCAAAAAGGAGTGCAATTTATCACATAATCGATAGTGTTTCTTATGAGGCATCAAAATTGGCTATTCCTAATGAGTATGACAAATTGATGTCTGCAATAGGTTCAACAGGAACTAATGCAGGTACATCTAATGATTATACTGTATATATTGAGAATATTCCGAATAACCAGCTCGAAAACTGGGCAATAATCCAATCGAAACGTTTTAATCAAAATGTCCTTCGCTTATTCCATACAGAATTGGAAACAGTATATGAAGAAAAAAATATGTCACTCACTAATGACGGTCGTAAAGCGAGTGAGTTAATGATGAAAGGATTGTTTCCAAATCATCCTTACGGGCAACAAACAACACTGGGAGAAGCAGAACATTTGAAAAACCCATCAATGAAGAATATTCGCGAGTTTTTTGGAAAGTACTATGTTCCGAACAATATGGCCGTTGTGCTGGCTGGCGATTTCAACCCCGATGAGGCTATCAAAATTATCGATAAATACTTTAGCATATTAAAACCCGTAGAGGTACCCGAGTTTAAATTTAAACCTGAAGAGCCAATAACATCACCTATTTCACTTGAAACAATTGGTCTTGAAGCTGAAAATGTTGGTATCGGTTTTCGTTTCAATGGTGCAAACTCATCCGATAAAGATTTGCTCGATCTTTTATCATCAATACTTTTCAACCGAAAGGCTGGCTTAGTTGACTTAAATATCAATAAAAAACAGCTAACACTTGGTTGTTCAGCGTTTGGAAGATCTATGGTTGATTATTCTATTCTACAACTTTCTGGTAAAAATAAAAAAGGCCAAAGTCTCGATGAGGTTAAGGAGCTATTATTGCAACAGGTTGAATTATTGAAAAAAGGCGATTTCCCCGATTGGATGCTTGAAGCAGCTATAAACAATCAAAAATTAAATTTGATGAATATGATTGAAAGTGGCCGTGGACGTGCAAGTATGATGTATATGTCGTACCTCAATAAGGTTAACTGGCCCGATGCAATCTCAACTATATCTAGGTTGGAAAAAATTACTAAAGATCAGATTGTAAAATTTGCCAATGAGAAACTCGGGAACAACTATGTAGTGGTTTACAAGCGTCAAGGAAAACCTGAGGAAGTAGCTAAGGTAAGCAAGCCAGCAATAACACCTGTTCACATCAATCGTGATGTTGAGTCAGATTTTCTAAAGAAAATTAAAAATTCAACGGTTAAACCTATTGAACCTGTATTTATTGATTATAAGAAAGATATCACAAAGTTCAACTTAAACAAATCGGTAGAGGTTCTTTACAATAAGAATAATGAGAATGGGACATTCCGCCTGGTATACTACTTCCCTTTTGGACGTTTAAGCGACCCTAATTTGGAGTTGGCGGCTGATTATGTTCAACTTATTGGCACATCTAAGCTCAATGCCGATCAAATAAGTCAAGAGTTCTACAAATTAGCTTGCACTTTCAATATCACTGTTACTGATGAAGAGATGATGATTAACCTTTCAGGTCTTAGCGAGAATGCTGAAAAGGCAATGGTTTTAATGGAGAGCTTACTAACCGATTGCAAACCCGATAATATTGCATTACAATCATACATTTCAAATGTAATTAAAGCAAGGAATGATTCAAAAAAGAATCAATCTACAGTTTTTCGGGGTTTAGTTAGCTATGCAACCTATGGCAAGCAAAATCCATTTAATAGCGTTCTGTCAGAAGAGCAATTAAGAGTTATTACACCTGAAGCATTAACCGAGAAAATTAAAATGCTCAATACCTATCCTCATACCGTTCTTTATTATGGTACATTAAGCCAGAACGATTTTAAGAAACTACTACAGGTAAACCATAAACTGCCAAAATCATTTAATGTAGCTCCTGTAAACAAGGCTTTTTTTGAGCTAGATACGCCAAAAGATAGATTGGTCTTTACTCACTATGATGCAAAACAATCGTATTTGCAAACTATAACTAAGAGTGTTCCTTATTCGTTTGACCTTTACCCAATTGTAAGCATTTATAACGATTACTTTGGTGGTGGTATGAATGCAATTGTTTTTCAAGAAATGAGGGAGAAACGAGGTTTAGCTTACACTGCAAGAGCCCGTTTTAATAATCCAACCAAACCCGATAGAGTATTTGTTAACACTAGTTACATCGCAACACAAAATGATAAAGTAATTGATGCATTTAACGCATTTAACGAGCTTTTCAACAACATGCCGATGGCTGAAATTGGTTTTAATCTTGCAAAAGAATCTGCTATTTCTGACATTCGTACCAATAGGATTGAGAAAATGAATCTGCTTTGGAATTATGTTGATGCAGTTGAGATGGGATGGAATACCGATTATCGTAAGGTTATGTTCGAAAAACTTCCAACATTTACATTGAACGATGTTAAGAAATTTCAAGAGCAATATGTTAAAGGTAAAGCTAAAACCTATGTAATACTTGGAAAAGAAAACGATATGGACTTTGGTAAATTAGAGCAACTTTATGGCCCTGTTACCAAGTTAACCCTCGAAGAGATCTTTGGTTATTAATTCACATAACAGGCCAATCTTTAATGGTTGGCCTGTTTATGAAACTAAATAAATTACTACACAAAAATGCTTTTAACAACTAGCATTGTTTTAATAAATTGAAAACCAATTAACTTCTTATTAAATAATCCAAACCCAATGAAAAGAATTTTAACATTAGCTTTTCTTACTATGGGAATTCTGGCTTACAGCCAGGATAGAATGACTGGGCTTACTTTTGCAACTCGCTCCGAGGTAATTGCCCAACATGGTATGGTTTGCACAAGTCAGCCATTGGCAACGCAAGTAGCCATTGATATTCTAAAAAAAGGTGGATCTGCTGTCGATGCTGCTATTGCAGCTGATGCTATGATGGGATTAGTTGAACCAACAGGCTCAGGCATAGGAGGCGACCTTTTTGCTATTGTTTGGGATGCAAAAACTCAAAAACTTTATGGATTAAATGCAAGTGGACGTTCTCCAAAATCTCTTACATTGAAGTATTTCAAAGATAAAGGAATAAAGCATATTCCTGCGCTTGGCCCTCTCCCAGTTTCGGTACCTGGTTGTGTCGATGGCTGGTTTGAGCTTCATAGTAGATTTGGTAAACTAAAAATGCAAGAGAATTTACAACCCGCAATCAGCTATGCTAAAGAAGGTTTTCCTCTTACAGATCTTATTGCATATTACTGGAAAAGGAATGCAGATAGGTTAAAGGGTTTTGAGGGCTTTGCTGAAATTTACATGCCTAATGGCAAAGCTCCCGAAAAAGGTGAAATTTTTAAAAACCCATACCTTGCAAACACATTAGAACTAATTGCTAATAATGGTCGTGATGAGTTTTACAAAGGTAGTATTGCTAAAACTATTGATGCATATATGAAACGAAATGGTGGTTTTCTATCATATGAAGATTTAGCATCGCATAAATCGGAATGGATTGAACCCGTTTCATCATCATACAGAGGTTACGACGTTTGGGAGTTACCTCCAAATGGGCAAGGAATAGCTACACTACAAATTCTCAATATTCTTGAGCAGTACGATATAAAGTCGATGGGTTTTGGTAGCGCAGAGTATATGCATCTTTTTATAGAGGCAAAAAAGTTGGCCTTCGAAGATAGAGCTCGTTATTATGCCGACCCTGATTTTGTTAAAATCCCTTATTCGCAACTTATATCGAAGGAATATGCCAAGGAAAGGATGAAACTTATAAATTTTAACCGAGCTGCAAACGCATACGATGCAGGTCAACTAAAAACTAGTAATACTATTTACCTTACAGTTGCCGATAAAGATGGGAATATGGTTTCGCTAATCCAAAGCAATTATAGGGGAATGGGTTCAGGAATGACCCCAACAGGACTTGGTTTTGTATTACAGGATAGAGGCGAAATGTTCTCGCTTACCGAAGGACATCCCAATGTTTTTGAACCAGGGAAACGTCCATTCCATACAATAATTCCAGGATTTATAACTAAAGATGGTAAACCATGGGTTAGCTTCGGAGTTATGGGTGGTTCGATGCAACCCCAAGGGCATGCTCAGGTTGTAGTCAATCTTATTGACTTTGGAATGAACCTACAGGAAGCCGGTGATGCTCCTAGAATTATGCACGAGGGCAGCTCGGAACCAACCGATGAAAGAATGACCGATGGTGGAATTGTTTACCTTGAATCGGGGTTTGATTACAACGAAATTCGAAAATTACTTGCAAAAGGACACAAAGTAAGTTACAGCCTCGATGGATACGGTGGTTATCAGGCAATTATGTTCGATGTAAAGAAAGGGGTTTACTATGGTGCATCTGAATCCCGAAAAGATGGGCAAGCTGGAGGGTATTAACATAAAAGAGCCTTGCATATTGCAAGGCTCTTTATATATAACAAATGTTTACGCTTAATTTATTACATAAGCCTCTTGCCACCATTTATTCTCATATCCATAAGCAATGTACCCAAATCCTGCTGTTCCCCAACTTGTTCCCCAAGAATTTATAAACTTAAATGTACCTTTAGTGTCATCATAGCCAACAACGCAATAGCAATGTCCACCCAACGAACTTCCAACAAAAGCAGATAATACTTGGTTATTCGTTAAATTCATAAAGCCATTGCTAACAGGACCTGCAACAATAACTGGTTTTCCTGCAGCCAAGAAACTTTTAATGGCAGCGGTAGTTATAGATACAGTGCTATAACTTGCAATTTTATATGCAGCTGCTGCAGTTTTTTGTGCAGTAGTTGGCATTGTTGTACAACTTATATCTGTATAAGGCATCAATGACCAAGTACATACACCTTGCGATTTAAGTAAATCTAAACCTCTAGTTACATATGAACCAGAACCACACTGACGTTTAACTTTAATTTGATTATAAACATACTCTGGGCTAAAAATATTAACGCTATTACTCCATGAAGCGGGATGCCCTGCTTGCCATGCAATACTTCTTGCAGCATAAGTTGTACCCCAAGCAACACACGAACCTTCTCCCCCTTGATTACCAACAGGAGGAACATTAATAGAAACAGCCGCCTTTAATTCAACAATGGGAACCTTTGCTACTGGAATCTTAGCATATTCACCCGCTGGCAATAATTCGCAGCCTAATGAATGGTAATTAACGGCTAATA
>JBPXJX010000432.1:0-6112 GCA_051715525.1 Bacteroidales bacterium | reverse complement strand
TAATCACCCTGTTCCTGCACTGCTCACAGATATAACTGGGATAATCCCACCAAGCAAAGGGCTTTCGGCTAGCTTTTCGGAAATAGTACGAGGAAACTTTGATGTTGCAGTTCAACTTAATCCCAACAGTTTAAGGATTTTTTCATTTTTCATCATTCAGTTGCTAACAAGAATACTTGTTTCAATAACAATTCATGCAAATTGGATTAAACTAAATAGGGTGTCTGTTATAGATATAATCTTTTCGATATTAATTTTCGGAATTTGCTTTGCCCCTCTTATTGAATATACAATAAGGCTATTCGCCAAGTTCCTTTAGCAAAGCTTCAAATTCAAATCCTTCGGCAGCTCTTATCCCTTTTGGAGTTTGCTGAACTCTACTGCAAGCGCTATAGTGATCGTGCTGGTAGTGAAAAATATAATCGCCCAATAATGCTTCCTGAAGAAATGCTTCCTTTTCCTTTAATGTTACTAATGGCTCCACATCATAACTCATTATATAGGGTAAGGGCAAATGGGCTCTGAAAGGGAATAGGTCAGCAACAAAAACAATTGTCTTTTCTTTATAAGATATAAGGGGTATAATCTGTCCTCGGGTATGTCCGTTAAAGAATCGAATGGAAACGCCAGGTAATAATTCACCTTCACGTTCAATGAGGTTTAATGCCCCTAAATCTCTAATTGGCAATAGGTTTTCAGGGAAAAACGAGTCAGCTTCGCGTGAATTTGGGTTCATTGCCCACTCCCATTGCGCTTTAGAAATATGATACTTTGCATTTGGGAAAGTAAGAGCAAGCGAACCATCAATATTTCGTTTAACTCCACCTCCACAATGATCGAAATGAAGATGCGTAAGTAAAACATCCGTAATATCCTCGGGTTTATAACCACGGTTTGCTAATCCTTGGATTAGCCCTTCGCCCCCAAACACATAATGATGGCTTAAAAACTTCTCATCCAGTTTATCACCAATGCCATTATCGATAAGAATAACTCGATTACCAGTATCTACTATCATCGATCTTAAGGCTAGAGGAATTAGATTATTTTCATCGGAAGGGTAAACCTTATTCCATAACGCCTTGGGAACAACCCCAAACATGGCTCCGCCATCAAGTTTTATATTAGCAATATTGAAGGAATGAAGTTTCATGGTTAAAAGGGCCTAAAGTTTTGAGTACTTTGAATGCCTAAAGTTAGTATATGTGGATAACAACAAAAAAAATGATTTGTTTTCAGGTTGATTTATTAAAACGCACTAAAAATTTGTCTACAAAATAGCACTTAACTCAATTATGGCTTAACTTTGAAATGTAAATTTTACCTATGCGAATTCACTTTATAGCTATTGGCGGAAGCGCCATGCACAATCTTGCAATAGCCCTCAAAGATAAGGGCTACAATGTATCAGGCTCGGACGATGAGATTTTTGAGCCTTCACTAAGCCGTTTGAAAAAAAATGGAATACTTCCACAAACCATTGGTTGGGATACTTCTCGAATATCAAAAGAGTTAGATGCGATTGTCCTTGGAATGCACGCTCGTGCAGATAACCCTGAACTTTTAAAAGCAAAAGAGCTCGGGCTTAAAATCTATTCATACCCCGAATACCTTTACGAGCAAACAAAGGATAAAACTCGAATTGTGATTGGCGGAAGCCATGGCAAGACCACCATTACCTCAATGGTAATGCACGTCCTAAGGCATTCTGGAATAGACTTCGATTATATGGTTGGCGCCCAACTTGAAGGTTTCGAGAATATGGTGAGCCTTAAGTCTGAAACAAAGATTGCTGTGTTCGAAGGCGATGAATACCTTACCTCTCCTATCGATTTACGACCCAAGTTCCACCTTTATCAGCCTAACATTGCCTTGATTTCGGGTATTGCATGGGATCATATCAATGCGTTTCCTACCTACGAGATTTACAAAAACCAGTTCGCCATTTTTGTTGAGAAAATCGCAGCTGGCGATGCCCTTGTATACTGTAATGAAGACCTTGAAGTGGCAAGCATTGCAGCCGAAAATGGCAAAAACATAAAATTGATCCCTTATACCACTCATCCTCATGAATCGATGGATGGAAGCACTTCGCTAATCATAGATGGTCAGAAGTTACCCCTTGCAATTTTTGGTAAACACAATATGCAAAATATCAGCGGTGCTAAAGCCGTTTGTAAAGAGGTTGGTATAACCGATGAGCAGTTCTACAAAGCGATATCAACATTTAAAGGAGCAGCTAAACGTCTTCAGCTTTTAGCTGAAAATAGCAATACCAAGGTGTTCCTCGATTTTGCTCACTCTCCCTCAAAAGTATCAGCAACAGTTCAGGCTGTTAGCGAATCTTATACATCGCGCAAGCTTGTTGCCTGCCTCGAGTTGCATTCATTTAGCAGCCTAAATGCTGAATTTCTTGAGCAGTATAAAGGTACTATGGATAATTCTGATATTCCATTTGTCTACTTCAACCCAAGTACCATTGAGCATAAAAAGTTACAGCCCATTGAACCCGATTTGGTAAAAAATTGCTTTGGATCGATTAAGATTAAAGTATTTACCGATTCGCAGCAACTTATTGATACCTTAAAGGGAATTGAATGGGAGAATAAAAATCTACTAATAATGACATCAGGGAACTTTTCGGGTGTCAACTTACAGGAGTTTGCAAAAACGATTGCCCAATAAAGAGTTTAACTTAAACCTTTTGGCCATGAAACTCGAGTCGAAACGAATGGAGATTATCCCTCTCACGCCACACGAGATTAGGATATATATCAAATCACGAAGTGATTACGAGAAGCATGCAAATTTAACCATTACTGGGGTTGAAGTTTCTGAGTTCTACCGCGAGGAGATTATGGAAGACATGCAGATTGAGCCCGAGGCTTGGACTAGCAAAAACAAGGAGTACCTCTTCCACACCTTTTGGTTAATGATTTTACGTGATGCTAAAACAATTGTAGGGCAGTTTGTTTTCAATGGGCACCCAAACGAATATGGCGAGGTAGAGATCTTTTTCATGGTTGAAGAGTCCTATCGAAAAAAAGGGATTGCCACCGAGGCAATGAACGAGATATTAAAGTGGGGCTGCAAAACTAAGTTATTCCGAAAAGTATACATCGAAGCCGATTTACATAATAAAGCAGCGATGGCATCGCTTAAAAAGTTAGGGTTTAAGCAACAACCCGAAGACGAAGATGGGAATATTTCAACGAAGTATTGTAAAACAATTTACCAAAACAAAACTTGTTACGACGACCTTGAAGTTGATCCTATAAGGGAATAGATTGTTTTTTTACTGAAAAACAAATCCCACCGTTTCTACGAATATCCTAATCGACAAGGATTTTGAAGCATTGCTCTTATTTTTGAAAAAAAAATTAGTTTTTTTTGGTTGGAAAAAAAATTCAGCTACCTTTGCAGCCGCTTAACCGATAAAGGGGAAGCAAAATAATAACGATGGCCCGTTCGTCTAGGGGTTAGGACGTCAGGTTTTCATCCTGGTAACAGGGGTTCGATTCCCCTACGGGCTACAAACTTTATAGTTAAAGAAAATGGCAAACCACAAATCATCTGAGAAAAGAATCAGACAAACAGAAGTAAAAAGATTGCTTAACAGATATTCTGCAAGAACAACCCGTAATGCAATCAAAGACTTAAGAACAACTACTGATAAAGCAGTTGCAGCAGAGTTGCTTCCAAAAGTTTCTTCTTTGTTAGATAAACTTGCTAAGAGAAGCATTATTCACAAGAATAAAGCCGCTAACTTAAAAAGTTCACTTGCTAAACACGTAAGCACTCTTTAGTAGATGCTTCGTTAATAATATTGAAGCCTCGAGATACCTCGAGGCTTTTTCGCATTGATATATACTCATCAAGTAGATTTTTTTGTACCTTGTATTAAACTATCTACTTATTAAATATCGATGGAGTATAAAAACCTAACGATTAAAGATTGGGCGCTCGAAGATCGTCCTCGTGAAAAGATGATTAAACGAGGTATTGGTAGCCTTAGCGATGCCGAACTACTAGCAATACTTATAAATACAGGAACAAAAAACGAAAGTGCTGTTGCTATTGCCCAACGAATTTTAACATCTGCTAATAATAACCTTAACGAGCTAGGGAAAAGATCGCTTACTGATTTCACGTCGACAAAAGGGATTGGCGAAGCCAAGGGTATAACCATAATGGCTGCGCTTGAGCTCGGTCGCAGGAGAAAGCAAACCGAAGCGCTGAGTAGACCAAAAATTCAATCGAGCAGCGATATTATCGAAATATTTCAGCCTCAACTTGCCGATTTACCTCACGAAGAGTTTTGGGTACTCTACCTAAACCGAGCAAATAAAGTAATTGACCAGTCGAGAATAACCCAAGGAGGCGTTACTGGAACAATCTTCGATATTAAGCTGATTATGAAATCGGCAATCGAGAAATTGGCCTCATCGATAATTATCTGCCACAATCACCCTTCGGGTAATCCAAAGCCAAGCGAACAGGATATAAAGATTACACAAAAGTTGAAGGAAGCAGCACTGGTTTTTGAGATTAACCTTCTCGATCACATAATTATAACCGATTCAGAATGCTATTCATTTGCCGATAGTGGAATAATCTAAAATTGAACTTTTCGCCTGCTTTGGAGTTACTTGGTGGTAATTAATATTTGTAACATGAGTTCATGGAGTGATTTCAAATTTATTGAGACAGTCGTTGCCGAAAATATCTTTTTAGCACCTGATGCTTATCTTCTAAAGTTTAAACGAAACATCAACTTCAAAGCGGGTCAGGTAGTTGGATTAGGTATTAATAAAAACATAGAACCTCGTTTGTACAGCATTGCCAGTGGCGAAAACGATGAGTTTATTGAGATTCTTTACACCGAAAAACTGGATGGGAAGCTTACCCCAATGCTTTCAATCCTAAAAAAGGGCGATAAGATATTAATAACTAATCCTTTCGGAACATTTACAGAGTATACTGATTCGCCCGTTTGCATATCAACAGGAACAGGAATTGCCCCATTCATTTCGATGCTAAAATCGGGAAAAGGCAAGGGTGCAACTTTTATTCATGGTGTTAGAACTCCAGAATATTTCTACTTTGAGGATTATCTTAAGGATAAACTAAATGAGAGTTATATCCAATGCTGTTCAGGTTGCAAAACATCAAAACACTTTGAGGGTAGAGTTACCGCGTACTTGGAGCAAAATCAGGTAATGTCCGATAAAAAGTATTACCTTTGCGGTGTTGCCGAGATGGTTGTCGATGTTCGGGATATCCTTATTTCTAAGGGCGTTCCATTCGGGAATATCATTTCCGAAATTTACTTTTAGAATTGACTCATGAGCCAAGATTTACAGGAAAAGAAAAAGCTTTACGGCTTAACGCTTAGCGAAATATCAGCAATTGCTAAGGTTGAGGGTTTGCCATCTTATACAGCAAAGCAAATCACCGACTGGCTCTACAAGAAAGAGATATCGAGTATCGCCGAAATGACGAACCTTTCGCTAAAGTTTCGAGAGCTGCTTTCTGAAAAGTATGAGGTAGGGTTAACCGCCTTCACAAAAGTTGATACTTCGAGCGATGGAACAAAAAAGTACCTTTTCCCCATTCCAAACACACGCTATGTTGAGGCTGCATATATCCCCGAAACAGATAGGGCTACGCTATGTGTTTCAACCCAATCGGGCTGCAAGATGGGCTGCCTTTTCTGCATGACCGGCAAACAAGGTTTCCAAGGAAACCTAACAGCAAACGAAATTCTTAACCAGCTACGAAGCATCCCTGAGTTCACAAACGTTTCGAACCTCGTGTACATGGGTATGGGCGAGCCATTCGATAATCTCGATAATGTACTCACAAGTTTAGAAATTCTAACTTCAGAGTGGGGTTATGCATGGAGCCCAAAGCGAATTACCGTTTCATCGATTGGGATTCTACCATCAATGCTCACATTCCTCGAAAAGAGCAATTGCCATTTGGCAATAAGCCTTCATAACCCATTCGATGAGGAGAGTAGGCAGATTATGACAATCCAGAATGTTTACCCAATCCAAAAAGTAATAGCCGAAATTAAAAAGGCAGATCATGGTCGGCAGCAACGTGTATC
>JBPXJX010000431.1:0-2237 GCA_051715525.1 Bacteroidales bacterium | reverse complement strand
TATGCTGAATAGCAAGCCTATTAAAACGGCTCCAATAACAAGGTAAAACGAGCCAAGAATTGCATTGAAAACGCCACCCTCTTTGCCTAAATAGAATCCTCCTCCGGGGAGTTTGCTTATCATATCCCAATTTAAAGAGCCAATCCCTTGATAAATAATTGTATATAAAATATATCCGACAACACTAATGATGATAAAAGCAGAAATCAGCATTAAAATCTTAAAAATTTTCTCTTCGACTAATCTTATTCTCATAGATGATATCTCCTTTCAATTCGATTAAGAATTAATCGAGAGCTGGCATTGAAAATCACAATAATTATAAATAAAAGGAACGCTGCAAGCATTAAAGCCGACTCGTAGCTTGGAATAGAAAGCATCTCGCCATAGTTATTAGCAATTAGTGCAGGAAGTGGGTAGCATGCATCGAAAATTGATGATGGCACAATTGGAATATTCCCGCAAACCATCAATACTGCGATGGTTTCGCCAAAAGCCCTAGATATTGCTAGCGCAATGGCTGCCACAATACCTGGCATCGATTTGCGAAGAACAATCTGCTTTACAGTTTGCCATTTAGTTGCACCGAGTGAAAGCGAAGCTTCGCGCATTTCCTTAGGAATTGATGTGAAAACCTCACAAAAAATGCTGATTAGCAGAGGTGTAATCATAACTGAGAGAACTATTCCTCCTGCTAAAACGCTATACCCAGAAGAATACTCAACAAAGTGAGGAGCAATATTCTCTGAAATAAAAGGCACAATGGTTAAAGTACCCCAAACTCCATAAATAACAGGTGGAATACCCGATAGAACATCTGTTATTGGAGCAAAAAAGTTTCGAACCTTTTGGCTTGCATATTCGGTAAGGTAAATGCTAGTTAATAGCGAAAAGGGAAGTGCAATGATAATTGCAATAAAGGTTACATGGATTGTACTAATGATATAAGGTAAAAAACCAAACTCTCCTTTAAAGGGTTTCCAGTTTGAAGAACCAAGCAATTTTAATGTTTCCTTCTCCTTTAAAATAGGTAATGACATGTAGAAAAGACCAATTCCAATTAAAAGAAGAAAACCAAGTGTAATAATTGTAATGCTCAGCATTGATAGTCGAGCCGTTCTATCTTTAAAAAGTCTAAATCGAACCATTTTATTTTAGCTTATTCAATTCACTTATTAATTTATCTTTAGATAACGATATGTAGCCCGATTCGTTTACAAATCTTTGTCCATCAGTAAGTATCCATTTGATAAATTCAATTACAGCATTATTCTTTGGCTTGCCCTTAGTTACAAAGTAAAGTTCTCGAGCTGGTGGAGAAGGATATTTATTAGTTGCAATAGCTTTAATTAATTCATCTAAAGAATTATAAAAGTTCTCATCAGGATCAATTTTACCATTCTCGTTTAAATCGATTGGCAGAACTTTAATTCCATTAATCTGTTTCTTAGTATTGGCATCATAAGCATACCCAATATTATTAAAACCAATTCCCAATGCATCCCTTTTTACTGCCTGAGCGAGTCCAGGATCGCCAAATACTCCAATACCATTCAAATCCTCTTGCTTTTTACCTAAATATTTAGCCCACATCTCGGCTGCACCGCAAGCATCGGAACGAGAGTAGATATGTAATGGTAATGTGCTTTTTAAACCAAAGGCTTGCGCCCAAGTTTTGTATTTGCCTGTAATCCAAATATCGCTTGCTACACCTTTCTTTAAACCGATAATTAATAAGCTGTTTAATAAAGGATTACTCTCGCTTACGACAGGAACTACAGCATCTTTAGTTACTGAAATAGCAAATGCTCCTTTGCTAAGTTCTTCGGGATAAATCTCACGCGAAACCATACCAAGATCGACCATTTCGCTTAAAGCGTCTGAAATTCCTTTACCTGCGCCACCTGCAGAAATATCAATTCTTACATCAGGATGAAGTTTACGGAATTCATCAGCCCATTTTACAGTCATTGGGTATAGCGCAAAAGCGCCGGAAATACTAATTTCGCCTTCAAGTTTACTTTGAGCCTTTACTTTAAAACTTGAAGAGTAAACGATAAAGAAACAAAAAAATGAAACAAATATTTTTTTCATCGTGCAAATATATTAGAAACCTATTTGATATTGAATTACACCCATATTATTACTTACACTTGATACTTCCTCTTCGCGGAATGTATATCCTACTTGAATTCTAGACCAACTATTGAAATTATAGTTAATGACACCAGTGTATA
>JBPXJX010000430.1:0-8643 GCA_051715525.1 Bacteroidales bacterium | reverse complement strand
GGTTACTGCCAATACAACCCTGTTCGCGAAGTGGACCATCAACGTGTACTCTGTAACATTCAACTCGCAGGGAGGCTCGTCTGTGACTAGCGTGAATGCAAATTACAATACAACGATCTCTGCGCCAACTTCACCAACCCGAACAGGCTACACTTTTGGTGGCTGGTACAAGGAGGCAGCCTGCACAAATGCGTGGAATTTCGATTCTGATGTGGTTATTGCCAATACAACCCTGTTCGCCAAGTGGACCATCAACGTGTACTCTGTAACATTCAACTCGCAGGGAGGCTCGTCTGTGACTAGCGTGAATGCAAATTACAATACAACGATCTCTGCGCCAACTGCACCAACCCGAACAGGTTATACTTTCGGTGGATGGTACAAAGAAGTTGCATGTACAAATTCATGGAACTTTTCAACAAGTACAGTTACCACAAATACCACCTTGTATGCGAAGTGGACTATTAATGTTTATACTGTTACATTCAACTCACAGGGAGGTTCACCTGTGGCAAGTGTGAATGCTAACTATAACTCTACAATTGCTACGCCTATTGAGCCTACAAGAACCGGCTATACATTCGGGGGTTGGTTTAAAGAGGCATCCTATATTAATATTTGGGCTTTTGGTGCTGATGTGGTGGTTGGAAACTTAACCCTATATGCCAAGTGGACAATCAATACTTACACAATAACCTTTAACTCAAATGGTGGGACATCAGTAGCAAGTGTAACAGCCGTTCACAATTCAAAGATTAGTGAACCAACTCCTCCAACAAAAACAGGTTATACATTTGATGGCTGGTATATTGACTTATCTGATGACTTCAGTTTCAACTTTAATTTATACATGATAACAAGCAACATGACACTTCAAGCCAAATGGGTACCAAATACCTACTATGTAACCTTCTATTCTGAGGGTATGGCAGTAAATAGTCGTGGAGCAGAGTATAACACAACCGTTGAAAAGCCTGAAGATCCGATAAGAACAGGACATATCTTCAATGGTTGGTACAAGGAGCCTACCTTTGTTACCCTATGGAACTTTAGCACTGATAAAGTTCTCTCAAATATGTCTCTATATGCAAAATGGACAGCTATTACCTATATAGTAACCTTTGATTCGCAAGGTGGAAATTCAGTCCCAAGTGCTACGGTTAATCATGGTGCAAAAGTTGCTGAACCAACACCTCCAACACGAAATGGCTACACCTTAAAAGGATGGTACGATGAACCAACAGATGGCTATTTATGGTTTTTTGACTATTCAACTGTTACACAGGACATGACCCTTTACGCTTACTGGAAAATCAATACCTACACCATTAATTTCGACTCGAAGGGCGGTACTTCTGTTACAAGTCAGACTGCAGAGTTTAACTCAACCATTTCTGCCCCATCTGTACCAACAAAAACTGGTTATACCTTTGCTGGCTGGTACAAAGATGAAGCATTAACTTTGATTTGGAATTTTAATTCTGATGTAGTTACGGCAGATGCTACGCTTTTTGCTAAATGGAACATAAATACATACATTGTTTCTTTTGATTCGAAAGGGGGAAGTAATGTGAACGATATCGTAGCTAATTATAATTCTACGATTACTCGTCCTACTGATCCAACTAAAACAGGTTATACATTTGCTGGATGGTATAAAGATCAGTCACTAACAAATGTATGGAATTTTAGTACAGATGCTGTTACCACTAACATTTACCTGTATGCTAAATGGACCATAAATTCATACACCGTTACATTCAATACTCAGGGTGGCAGCTCGATTTCAAATATTACAGCAAATTATAATAGCACAATAACAGCCCCTACAGCACCAGCAAGAACAGGCTATACCTTCAATGGTTGGTACAAAGAAGCTGAATGCATAAATCCATGGGCTTTTGCATCTGAAGTAGTAACTTCGAATATTACTATTTATGCAAAGTGGACAATTAATACCTATACTATAACTTTTAACTCACAAGGAGGCAGTGCTATTTCAAGCACAACAGTTAACTATAATAATGCAATAACAGCACCATCAGCACCAATAAGAACAGGCTATAGGTTTGATGGCTGGTATAAAGAGATTGGTTGTGTTAATCCTTGGGTGTTTGAAAGTGATGTTGTTACTTCAAATATTACACTTTATGCTAAATGGACTCTTTCGAATGATATTGGAACAATTACAAACAATATCATAAAACTATACCCTAATCCAGCAGTAAATTACCTAACAATTGAAGGTGAGAATATTGAAGAGATTACAATTTATAGTTTTAATGGAGCTAAAGTAATGCAACCGATTACAAACTCTAAAGAGGACAAATGCAATTTCTCAATTGATTTACTAGAGTCTGGAATTTACCTTGCTCGAATTAAAACTACAGGAAATAAGATAACTAACCTAAAGTTTATAAAGCAATAGTATATAACAAAAAAGATCCGACCTTTGTAAGATCGGATCTTTTGTTTCAAATAATCCCTATTGGCTATGCTAGTAGGGATTTTACTTTTTCAGAGATTGCTTTACCATCGGCTTTGCCGGCAAGAGCCTTTGTGGCAACACCCATAACTTTTCCCATATCAGATGGAGCCTTGGCTCCAACCTGCTCGATTATCTTTTTAAGCTCAGCGGTTAGCTCGTCGTCGTTCATCATTTTTGGCAAGTATGCCTCAATAAATACAGCTTCTTCTAGCTCCTTATCTGCTAATTCCTGACGACCAGCACTGATGTATTGCTCAGCAGCATCCTTGCGTTGCTTGAACTGCTTTTGAAGAATTTTCATTTCAACATCGGCAGAAAGTGAATCCTTATGCTCACCATCTGTTTTTGCAAGCAGAATAGCACTTTTAATAGCCCTAAGGGCTTCAAGGCGAACTTTCTCTTTTGCCATCATGGCCGCCTTGATATCGTTGTTGATTCTTTCCTCTAATGACATATGTTTAGTTGTTAGTTGTTTGTAAATCGTTGATAGTAAATTATTGATAGCTGCAAGTTAATCTCTTTCGAACAACGATCAACTAACAACCACCCATAACTTTAATCTACATTATCATGCAAATAAGCATTATCGCTCTTTAGGAAGATATCTCCATCCTCCTCTGATAGCGTAAAGCGTGACACGTTGCTTGCCTTTGAATGCTCGGTTTCATCAATTTTGATATTCTTGCGCTTGTAAGCAGGAATTTTCTCCAGCTGATCTATATTCGATTTTACCGTTAGCGGAGTTGCATTTTGCCTTGTGCTAGTTTTCACCTGAGGCTCTTTCGTTGCAACCGCTTGCGATGGTTTTGATGTAACAAAAAACTCATCATCGTCGAAAAGGCCCTTTTCAGTAACCTTTGGTGTCACATCAAAATCATCAAAATCGATAACCCGTTGCGAAAGCTCCTTTTCAGTAATCTTATCACGCTTAAAAGTTGAAGTTGGTTTCTCCTTAACCTCAAAGATTGATTCCTTAACAACCCTATTCTCTGAACGTTCACCATCGAGCATCACCACATCAACCTGCTTGTTGCGAATGTAAAGTTCAGGAATGCTGCTAGTGCAGAAACCTGTTGCAATGATGGTAACATTTAAGTCATCGCCAAGGTTAGGATCGCTACCGTTACCCCAAATAAGGTCGGCACCCTCGCCTGCAACAGCTTGGATATAGTCAGTGATTTGGCCAATCTCGTCCATGGTAATCTCATCTTTACCCGATGTAACGTTAAGCAGGATATTGCGAGCACCAGAAATATCATTGTTGTTTAGCAATGGCGATTGAAGCGCAGCTTTTACAGCCTTAATTGCACGACTCTCGCCCGATGCGCGAGCCGAACCCATGATTGCCACACCGCTGTTAGTCATTACGGTTTCAACATCGGCAAAGTCAACGTTGATATAGCCATGAACGGTTATAATTTCGGCAATACCTTTGGCCGCGATGGCCAAAACATCATCGGCTTTTGAGAAAGCCTCGGATATCCGAAGGTCGCCATACATCTCGCGAATTTTCTCGTTATTGATAACGAGTAGTGAATCGACATGCTTTTCGATGGCCTCGATACCCTCAACCGCTTGTGCAATACGACGCTTTCCCTCATTCCTAAAGGGAATAGTCACAATGGCAACGGTAAGTATGCCCAACTCCTTTGCCGCTTTGGCAATAATTGGAGCCGCACCAGTACCTGTTCCTCCGCCCATTCCGGCGGTAATGAATACCATTTTGGTATTTTTCGAAAGGACATCAGCTACATCCTGAATATTCTCGATGGCCGCCTGACGGCCAATTTCGGGTTTATTGCCTGCACCACGTCCTTCGGTAAGTGAGGACCCAAGCTGAATTTTGATATCAACCGGGCTGTTAGCCAATGCCTGAGAATCGGTATTGCACACCACAAAATCAACATCCTTTATCCCCAGCCTACACATGTGGTTAACTGCGTTACCTCCACCTCCACCAACACCAATAACCTTAATTATCGATGCTCGGTTCGATGGTAGTTCGAAATTAATTAGGTCTTCGGCCATTCTATTTTGATTTAAGTTACTATTCTTTTCGTTGGTTGTTGATTGTTGAAAGTTGACCGCGAGTAAACAACGGTCAACCAACAACGGTCAACTAGTACTACATTTCCATATCTCGCTCTTCAAACATGTTGGCAAGGGTCTTTTTTAGACCATCCATGATGCCCGATTTTTTTACTGAAGTTCTAATCTCCTCCTTCTTCTCAGGGGTAATTTCAACCTCTTTTATTGTTGATGTTATCTCCTCAACCTTTCTTTCGATATGCGAGGTTTGCTCCCATCCCTTTAGGATTAGACCAATACCCGTTGCATACATTGGTTGGTTGATATCCTCGCTGCTATCGGCACTAAGATGCTCGTTAGGGAAACCAATTCTAACATCGTAACCTGTTTTGAACTTAACCAATTGCGAAAGATGACGAAGTAGTGCTCCACCACCTGTTAGAACGATACCTGCGCTTAGCTTCTCAGCATAACCAGAGTTATCAATCTCGTAGTTAACAGCATCGATAATCTCTTCCATCCTTGATTGGATGATATATGCAAGATTCTTAAAAGAAATCTCCTTAGGTTCGCGACCGCTGATACCGGGTATAGTTACAATCTTATCCTCAGGTGCCATATCGCCTAAAGCTGAACCAAACTGTACTTTTAACGATTCCGCTTGGCGGAAAAGGATTGAACAACCCTCCTTGATATCGTTGGTAATTACGTTACCTCCAAATGGAATAACTGCAGTATGACGAACAATGCCATCGTAGAAAAGCGCAACATCGGTTGTTCCACCACCTATATCAACAAGAACAACACCAGCCTCTTTCTCATCGTCGGTTAGAACTGCTTCAGCAGAAGCAAGCGGCTCAAGGATAAGGTCGTTAACCTTAAGACCAACGCGGTTTACGCATTTCTCGATGTTCTTTGCCGATGCGGTTTGCCCAATAACGATATGGAAGTTGGCCTCGAGCCTACGACCCATCATGCCCACAGGACGAACCCCTGGTTCGTTATCGACAATAAAATCCTGTGGAAGCACGTGAAGGATCTCTTCACCCACCTCGATAGGGATTTTGTACATATCGTTGATTAGCTTTTGAACATCCTCAGCAGAGATTTCGCTCTCAACATTATCGCGGTTGATATACCCACGATTCTTGATGCTACGAATATGTTGACCTGCAATGCCAACAAATACATCGCTAAGGATAATGCCCGATTGGGTTTGCACCTCCTCAACGGTACGTTGAATTGATGCAACGGTCTCCTCGATGTTCAGTACAACCCCTCTTTTAATCCCTGTTGAAGGGGTTTTGCTTTGCGACACGATTTGGAATTTTCCATTGGGATTCTTTTTACCGATCAGGGTAACTATCTTGGTAGTCCCAAGATCGATAGCAGCAACATATTCATTCATCTTTGCCATAATATTATCGTTTTGTACAGATTATCTGGTTTGAGTATTTTAAGTTTATCATTTTATATTTATTCCAGCCTTCGGCAGGCAGAGCCTTTTCGTAAAACATCTTGAGCTTATCCAACTTCTTCTCAAAATCATCTAAACTTCCTAGCAGTATTACCTGCGAACCCACGCGTGGAATTAGCTCAATGTCGTTGGAACTATCAACATAAACCTGAGCAATTTGAGCGTTCCAAAAATCGTTTCCACTAACAAATTGGGCGAATTTGTAAATCTTCCTAAGCAAAGGTTCACGCCTGTTAAAGGTTGTATCCCATTGTGTAACATCCTCGTTGGCTTTAAATGGGAAATGCTCCGTAATTGCGCCATTCACCACCAGCACATGCGCAGCAAACTTGCCTGATAAAGGCATTACCAACCCTTGCTCATCAATATAGTAACTCTGGTTTTTAGCATTAAAAATCCTAACCAAAGGTCTACGCTGCTTCACTTTTATTGAGAGAATACCATCAGCTGTTTTGTAGATTTGCACATCACGCACCGATGTCATAGTCGAGAGCCTATTCTCTAACTCATAGGTATTAATTGACTGAAGCGGCTTGCCAATAGGGCTTTTGCCCTTAACATCCACTATTCGTTTAATATCCTTACTTGTAATAAAGGCGTTCTCTGAACTGTCGACCACTTTAACCTTGATATCTCTGCACACCAATTCACGGTTACGCTTGGTAACAAACCACAAGCCTATAACCAGATAGGTTATAAGGGTTAACCACTTAAGCGCTTTCCATGTATTGCGTTTCCAGCTCATTACAAATTCCTCTCGGTTAAAATCTTAACTATTTCGGGCACCAAACGGTCGATATCGCCAGCACCCATGCTTATTAGTATATCAATATCATCAGTTTTAACAATCTCTTTAACGTCATCCTTGCTGCAAAGTCTTTTGTTTGGGTTTTTCATCAGGTTTAAGATTGATGAAGATGTAACACCCGGAATTGGCTCCTCGCGTGCAGGGTATATATCAAGCAATATTATTTCATCCAACAAATCGAGACTTTGAGCAAACTCCTTTGTAAAATCGCGAGTACGGGTGAAAAGATGTGGTTGAAAAACTCCCGTTACCTTTCGTCCCTTATACAAATCCTTTACAGATGTTATTGCAGCCCTCAACTCCTCGGGGTGATGCGCATAATCATCGATATAAACAGCCTTTTTACCTCGATACTGAACATCAAAACGGCGAACAACACCAGCAAATGTTTTTAGCCCTTCTCTCAACTCGTTTGGATTTACGCCCATAAGCAGCGCTGCTGCTGAAGCTGCAATGGCATTCTCAACATTGTAAAGACCGGGTACTCCGAGCATCAAATCGTTAACCTCTCCAACAGGAGTAATAAGGTTGAAATGGTAATAACCATCTTTTATGCTTAGGTTGCTGATGCAGAAATCAGCCTTATCCTTTAAACTATAAGTAAATTTCTGAACCCCCTTTTTGAGGTTTGGAGTAAACTCTAACCCTTGTTTTATCACCAAATATCCTTGCTCTTCAATTTGACCTGCAAATGCTCCAAAAGCATCCAAAACCTCGTTGTGATTGCCGTAAATATCCAAATGATCTGCATCTACCGAAGTGATGATGGCCAAATGCGGATGCAAACTCAAGAAACTCCTATCAAACTCATCGGCCTCAACAACCAAAAGGTTTGAAGTCTGATTGCCAACTACAAGATTACTCTTGAAGTTTTTGGCAATTCCACCAAGGAAAGCATCACAACCAATGGCCGATTTGCTTAGCAAGTGAGCCAATAACGTAGATGTTGTTGTTTTGCCATGAGTACCTGCTACACCAAGCGTTTTCTTAACGCTAGCAATAACCCCAAGGGCTTCGGCCCTTTTTACTACTTTATATTTATTGTCAATAAAGAAGTTTAACTCGCTATGATTTTTTGGAACCGCAGGTGTGTAAACCACTAAAGTCCCTTCAACATCAACACGGAATTCACGTGGAATAAGATTAACCTCATCGACATAATGAATATCAATTCCCTCCTGCTCCAATTCGAGAGTTAACGACGATTGAGTTCTATCGTAACCGCACACAACCTTGCCCTGCTTAGCGAAATAGCGAGCCAAAGCGCTCATTCCTATGCCGCCAATCCCTACGAAGTAGACTCTCTTTACCGTGTCGAATTTGATACTCATCTTTACACTAATTCATATTTCTTTTCATTCCTACCCCTAACCCCTAAATGGGCAATCTCGCGCTCAGGGCTCCCCTTTAGGGAATCGAGGGGCGAGCGGTGGTCAACTCCAGCACCTTCCCAGCAATCACTCTAGCCGCGTTCGGCAATGCCAAACCCAAGATATTCCTCGATAATTCAGCGCATTTCTCTGTGTTATTCAACAGTTCAAAGGCAACTACAACCAACTCCTTTGGAGCGTTTTTATCTTCTACCATCAACGCAGCATCCTTTTTAACCAATGCACGCGCATTCTTGGTTTGATGATCCTCCGAAACGTTTGGCGATGGAATCAAAATGGTTGGCTTGCCAACCAAGCAAAGCTCCGAAATGGTTCCTGCACCGGCTCTTGAAACTATCAAATCGGCAATCGAAAAGGCCAAATCCATTCTAGTAATGAAATCGTAAAGCCTTACATTGCTTGCATCGAAGCCTTCAAGTTCCTTCTTGATCTCCTCGTTATAAAGTTTACA
>JBPXJX010000429.1:0-3750 GCA_051715525.1 Bacteroidales bacterium | reverse complement strand
TTCTCTTCGCAAATTGAAGAGCAAATGGTGCTTGACCAAAAAGATAAGATCAAAGTAGGAACGCATTCAGTTGCAATAACCTTAAGTATTATGCTTCAAGGCATTGATGATGACTCATTGAAAATCAAGCTAATCCGTAAAACCATTGATAAAATTAGGTTTGAACAAGATGCCTCGGGATACTATTTTGTATACAAAGGAACTCTCAATATTGCCCATCCCGATCATAAATATATCAATCAAGATTTAAAAGAGCTTAAAGATGTAAATAATCATTATATCATTCAAGATTCCTATAAAAACGCCCAGAATGGAGGCGGTTACAATTATCTTGTTTTTAATAAACCTGGCAAAGGAGATCAACCAAAAATAGTTTACTGTGAGCCTATTCCAGATACTGATTATTGGATTGCAACAGGAGTATATCTTGATAATATTCAGAATGCTCAAGCACAGATTCGCCAATCAGTAGAAAACATGACCAAAAGAATTGTATTCGTAAGTTTTATAATAGGTTTATCTATTATGCTCCTAATTTTACTACCATTAAGTATTGCGATTAGGAAAGGGATTCTAAAACCTCTAAACAATGCTATAGCAATATCTAAAGAGGTTGGGCATGGAAATCTTGCAATTAAAATTACTGATGAATTATCGGATGAGATAGGATTGCTTATTTCAGAGCTAAAACAGATGACTGAACGTTTGAATGATACTTTAACTCGTTCAAAAGCGGCTATGGAATTTGTAAGTCTTCATAGTATTGAGATAACTAGTGCTATTGAAGAAATAACAAATGGTGCAAATAAGCAAGCATCAACCATTCAAGAAATTTCAGTGTCAATGGGCCAAATTGAGGAACAATCAAGACTAATTGCTAATATTGCCCTTGAAACAAAAGAGTTATCTAAAGATACTGTAAACTTTGCTACCGAAACAGGAGACTCAGTCTTTGAAACAATAGCTGTTCTTCAAGATATTACCGATCAAATTGCTGTTGTAGATGAAATTGCAAGACAAACTAATCTTTTATCGCTAAATGCCGCAATAGAAGCAGCCAGAGCGGGTGAAGCCGGGAGAAGTTTTGCTGTGGTTGCCAATGAAGTGAAACGTTTAGCCGAACGTAGCCACCAAGAAGCGGATAGAATAGCACTTTTATCATCCAAAAGTACTATGGTTGGGAAAAAAGCAGAGCAAATGCTAAACCACCTAATTGAAAACTCAAAGAAAACATTAACCCAGATGGAAAGGGTTAGCGAAGGGACATCTGAGCAATCGAGCAATATATCTCAAATTAATCAGGCCATCACAGAGATTGACAATGTAATTCAACAGAATGCTGCATTCTCAGAACAAATGTCATCAACAGCTGAATCCTTATTTACACGAGCCGAGGAGCTTAAGAAAATGATTGCATATTTTAAAGTGAAGTAAAATATCTATTTTTTCTCAAAATAGAAAAGGTCTCATTCAATGAATGAGACCTTTGATTTTCAATTTAGTTACTGATTACCAAATAGTTTATTTTCCTTCAACCCACTTTTTCACATCTTCCATTGATGGGTTGGGTAATCCTAGTTTATTCTTTTTGTTGTAACCACACAGATCGTTAAATAGCTTTCCGGCAGATAGGTTTTTAAGCGCATCAACGGTTACGTGTCCCATTTTATTTAAAACGGGAACCCACTCGGCAGGAATGCCAGCAGCAACGAAAGTTGTCTCATCATCGTGGCGAGCTTTAACCTCGGGGCGCATCTGAGGGAAGAATAGCACATCCTGAATTGATGGCTGGTTGGTCATGAACATGGTTAAGCGATCGATACCGATACCCATACCCGAACATGTTGGCATACCATACTCTAAAGCACGAACAAAATCCATATCAATAAACATTGCCTCGTTATCACCTTTAGCCGAAAGGGCTAATTGATCTTGAAAACGACCAAGTTGATCAATTGGGTCGTTCAATTCGCTGTAAGCGTTGCAAAGTTCCTTACCGTTAACCATTAACTCAAAACGCTCGGTTAACTCTGGATTACTACGATGACGCTTGCATAGAGGCGACATCTCGATTGGGTAATCCATGATAAAGGTTGGCTGAATGAAGTTGCCCTCGCACTTTTCGCCAAATATCTCATCGATAAGTTTGCCTTTACCCATGGTATCGTCAATCTCAATCTTTAACTCCTTGCAAAATTGACGAAGTTGATCTTCATTTTTTCCATTGATATCAAAACCTGTATGCTCCTTAATGGCATCAGCCATTGTTACTCTGCGGAATGGTCGTTTGAAGTCAATCTCTTTATCACCTAAAGTAACCTTGGTTGTTCCATGCAAAGCAAGCGCTACGCGCTCAATCATCTCCTCGGTGAAGTTCATCATCCAGAAGTAATCCTTGTAGGCTACGTAAATCTCCATAACAGTAAACTCTGGGTTATGGGTACGATCCATCCCCTCGTTACGGAAATCCTTTGCAAACTCGTAAACACCAGCAAATCCACCAACGATAAGTCTTTTCAGATAAAGTTCGTTGGCAATTCGAAGATATAAAGGAATATCTAATGCATTATGATGTGTGATAAACGGACGCGCAGCCGCTCCACCAGGAATTGGTTGAAGTATTGGGGTTTCAACCTCGAGGTAACCCTGTGAGTTGAAAAACTCACGCATGGTGCTAATTATCTTGCTTCGCTTCATAAACACCTCGCGAACATGAGGGTTTACAACCAAATCGACATAGCGTTGACGGTAGCGAAGCTCTGAATCGGTAACCGCATCGAAAACCTGACCATCCTTCTCCTTAACAATTGGAAGTGGACGAATTGATTTAGAAAGAAGGGTTAGCTCAGCAGCATGAACAGACTCCTCGCCCATTTGGGTGCGAAAAACGTATCCTTTTACCCCTACTATATCTCCAATATCAAGAAGTCTTTTGAAAACTGTATTGTAAAGCGTTTTGTCCTCGCCAGGGCAGATATCATCGCGCTTAACGTAAACCTGAATTTTACCCTTCTCATCTTGCAACTCAAAGAAAGATGCGCTACCCATAATACGACGTACCATAATACGACCGGCAATGGTAACCTCCTTCTTCTCCTCGCACATCTTTTCAAAATCACCAATAATATCACCAGTGAAATGCGATACTGGGAACATTGCAGCAGGGTAAGGGTCAATCCCTAATTTTCTAAGCTCATCGAGCGATTGACGACGAATAATTTCCTGTTCGTTAAGTTCTAATCCGTTCATTTTTAAAATAATTAAGGCGCAAATATATCAAAAGGAAAGGGAATAGTGATAATTGAAAAGTGAAAAGTTATTGAAAGGTAAACTTCTGACATCTAAAATCAAGTTTTAATTACAAGTATTTGTTCTTTAACCAAAGCTTATTCAAAATTTATGTAAAACCACTAACATATATACAACTCAATATAAACATATTATGTGCATTTTTTTAACTATCCTTAAAAATAGCATCAATTGTTTAAGTCTTTTTATAACATTGTTCCGTCTTATGTTCAAATGCTTAAAACGCAAAAATGGGATTAGCTAGTGGCCATAGCAAATTGAAAGAACTGGAAAGGGTAATTTCAGAATTTCAGGATCAACTTTTTAGGTTTGCCTTTTTTAGGACTGGGAGCATTGATGATTCTAAGGATATAGTTCAAGATGTATTTATCAAACTATATCATGAAAACGAATCACTTGCAACAGTAATAAATATTAAACAATAGATCGGAAGAGCGTCGT
>JBPXJX010000428.1:0-8960 GCA_051715525.1 Bacteroidales bacterium | reverse complement strand
CTATGTATTATTAAGCCTTGCATTTGGAGCAAGGCTTTTTTTATTCAATTATATAAAATTGCATTACCAATGCAAATAGTAAAATGGCAATAAATAGTAAATTAGGCCAAAACCTTTTTGTAGTTATTGTGAAGTAGTGTGTATATTGAAAGACAATAGGAATTAGAGCAATAAATATAATTTCATAGGATATAGTAGGTACAATAATTACAATTAAGATTGTAACTAAATTGAACCAGAAGAACACACCATGGTACTTTCTTACACTAATTTTTTGGTTGGGTAAAGTTTTTATTAGAAAAATGCCTGAAGCAATAAAAATAATAGCGTAAAACGAAAGTAAAACCCATAATAACGTGTTGTTTATGCTATTAACTTCAGTCAATATATTACGAATAAAAATATCAAAGCCATAAAATAAATCGTTCTTTACAAAGTAGAAGTAGAAGAAGTAGAAGAATAAAGGGGCTATAAGGCCGAAAATTGTAACAAACCACTCTTTAGGGTTGAATGATCGAATTGAAATTATTGAGAGTAAAATGGCTGCAAAATAGAAAATAGAGGGAGCATAGAACAGGGCTGCTAATGCTGTAAAAAAACCTGCCTTAAACAGGTTATCAAGGGCATTATCCTTGTGGTAGATTGAAAGAATATGATCAACCGCAAAAACCATAAAGAATGCAGCAAAAATCGCAGGGTTTATTTGTTGTAAAAAAATAATACTCGATGTAATTATCAAATATAAAAACGAAATAAAATAGGTTCTCTGCTTAACTACAATATGCTTTGAGTTTACTTGTAGCAAATAGAAGCCAGTAAAAAAAACTAGCGTTAGTGAAATAACTTTACTCCAAAGATAATTGCCCGAAAGCCATGATGAAATTGAGGAATATAAAGGCATCGAAATTGTTTCCCAGTAAAAAGATGGAGTATGAGAGGAAAACAATGACTTTACCCAAAGTAATAGGGTAATAATTATAATTGTAACAATAACCTGTGGCAGAGTTTGTTTAAAAAACTTTAAAAGCATTCTTTTTTATTTTAAGTCCTTGCCTATATCACGTCTAAAATACTTTCCCTCAAATTTGATGGTGTTTGCAGCCTTATACGATTTCTCCAATGCTTCGTTCATCGAATTTCCAAGCGCTGTTGCGGCTATTACGCGACCACCAGCTGTAACAATATTTCCATTTGAAATTTTTGTACCTGCATGGAATGGAGTTGCATTCTTAACTTCTTCTAAGCCAGTAATGATCTTACCTTTCTCATAATCCTCAGGATAACCTCCCGATACAAGAATTACAGTAGTTGCCACCTTATTAGAGACAATCATTTTGCATTCAGATAATTTTCCTTTACCTGTTAAATCTAGCATTTCAACCAAATCGTTTTCGATTCGTGGAATTACAACTTCGGTTTCAGGATCGCCCATACGAACGTTATATTCAATTACGAAAGGATCCCCATTATCATTCATTAACCCTATAAATATAATTCCCTTGTAATCGATACTATCTTTGGCTAAACCATTAATTGTTGGAATAATAATTCTTTCCTCAACCTTTTGCATAAAGGCTTTATCGGCAAAGGGCACGGGCGAAACTGCACCCATTCCTCCGGTATTTAAACCTGTATCGCCCTCCCCAATTCTTTTATAATCCTTTGCTTCAGGAAGAATAACATACGATTTGCCATCTGTTAAAACGAAAACCGAAAGTTCAATTCCTTTAAGAAACTCTTCAATAACAACCTTTCTACTAGCATCACCGAACTTACCTTCAAAAAACTCATCTATTGTTCCTTTCGCCTCTTCTATATTGCTGCTTATTACAACCCCCTTACCAGCAGCAAGTCCATCGGCTTTAAGTACGTAAGGCGGTTTGAGATTAGTTAAAAACTCCTTGGCTTCTGCACTCTGTCCAGTAATAAAAGTTCTATATGCAGCCGTTGGTATCCCATGGCGAATCATAAAGGCTTTAGCAAAATCTTTGCTACCTTCAAGTTGTGCACCTAACTTTGTTGGGCCAATTACAGGAATATGCTTAACCCTACTGTCTAAAACAAAGCTATCATGAAAGCCTTTTACCAAAGGCTCTTCGGGCCCAACGAAAACAAGGTTAATTGCTTTGTCTAAAACAACTTGCTTAACTGATTCAAAGTCGAGTGGGTTTAATTCTAGGTTAGTCCCAACTTTAGCCGTTCCGGGGTTTCCTGGTGCTATGTATAGTTTATTTAGCTTTGGGCTTTGAGCCAGTTTCCAAGCAATAGCATTCTCGCGACCACCCGAACCAATGAGAAGGATATTCATAACAGTTTTTTTACAAGCGTAAAAATATACTAAACTTGAAAATTATCCTTACAAAAAGGTGTAATTTGTTGTGATACTTAAAATAATAGGGATTTTGCTAAAAGAGAAGTGCATTGAGATATTGAACAAGCAATAAACCAATGCACTTTTATTATTTTCTAAAGTATTTTTAGCTTGGAGTACCGTAAGGGCCAGTTGACGACTGAACATGTCCTAACCCAAGAAAGCCGATACCTTTACCTGAAAATAGCTTTGGTTTACTCCAAACCTTTTTAACTTTATCTTCTGAGTTTACTAGTTTTTTTATTACTCTCATTATTTAATGTAGACCTTTTTTGAATAAGCGCCTTTACCACCAATCACTCTAACAATGTATATGCCCGTTTTGAAATTTGTTGTAATGATCTCATTATTTGATTTTATGGATTCATAATAATGCTGACGACCAACGATGTCAAAAATAGCAACAGAAGAGTTTATTTCAAAATTAACAAGATGAATTTGTTTATTGAATGCAAAGATAGATGAATTGTCAAATTCATTGTCAAGAATATCCTTTGTATTTGAATTTTCTTTAACCTTAACGGGCCCAACAATTGTGTAACAGCCTGTATTTAAAAACGTTCCTTTAATATAATAATTGCCTTGAGCTGCATATTGAGGTGTATCAAACGGAATAGTTGCTTTCGAATCTAGCCAATAACTATATGATAACCCTTCTGAAGAACCTAAAGTAATTTCAGGATTGGTTAAATCAAGAGTGGAATGCTCTATTACTTCTGATGGGTTTGTTATAAAAACTTTAGGCGAAGGATTTATAGTTACATTAATAGGTCCAGCAATTGAATAACTGCCATTTTTTGAAGTTCCTTTAATGTAATAAGTTCCTGTTTCAGCATTGGTTGGTGTTAAGTAGATGTTTTTAGCTTTAGCATCAGTCCAATATGTATAAGTTAATCCTGTTTCAGAACCTAATGTGATGTATTTGTCGGTTAAATCAACCATATCCGATGAACAAGCAGTTATAGAGTTGGTTACCTTCATCTCTGGTGAGGTATAAATATGGATAATAAAACGCGATGTATCATCAACTATATCAGAGGAGAATTTGTATTCAGGGTTAAGTTGCAGATCTTGAGTTAAAGAAAGTTGCTTATCCTCAAGGAAGATATTCTGAGCGTTATTTTGTCCTGTCAGATCAACTAGCAACTTATACTCTCCAGCCGTACCTACTGAAACACCAATTTTAAATGATTTTTCTGAGGTAATAGGTTTTACTGATTGAATAGCTAAGTTTTTATTGTTTTTATCGGGTGATAAAGTATAAAGTTCGGCTCTTGATGCATCTTTAATAAGCATTTTTCGTGAATCGTCAGAACCGAAACCATCTTGAGCTGATTCTGATTGAACAATAATTGCTTCATCACTAAATGATACAGATTGAAGACGAAGTCTTAAAATATCTTTTTTCTCAACCTGTTTGGGGCTTTTCAAAAACTGTGAACTTCCCCAGTTATGAGTTCTATTGCTACTTGAAACAGTTAATGTACCTATATCACCAACCGAATTACATTGAACCCAAAACGATTGCATTGGAGGGATTTTCCCATCAACAGGTGCAGTTCCATTATTTGCAGTTCCAACTTGAGTATCGCCATTCCAAGTGTCAACAACCATTGGTGTTCCGGCCGTTGATGAGGTTTGATACCAAACTGTATTGATTAAATTTGTTTTTGTACTAATTGTTTCCCAATCAATTACAGAAGGATATGGGTTCCCGAATAAGTAGTATTGACCAGTAACGGCTCTTAAAATATTATTATTTGTGTAAGACGATGCAGTATTTGGTGTGCCTGTAAAGTTAACAACAGTGTCAATAGGCGAACGAAGAATATAGCCTTTTGCTATAGTTAAGGCTGTTCCGTTTGTAGTAACTTTATTGTATACTCGATTTACTTCATCTTGGTACCATAATAAATTGGTTCCATGGGTTACGTTGAAAATAGTAGAAGTTGCATTACTAATTGGTGATGAAAAATATAAGCCTCTACCAGAGCCTGATGCTGAGGTACCAGTGCTCGAGTATGAAAGTTCCATAGTAATATTACCCGAAACATTACTATGGTTTATAAAGGTAGCCATTATTGACCGAAACTTGGTTGTTGTAGTCTTTAAAACTAAGGGGTTAGAAAAGCTACAGGCACCATAAGCGCTTACTCCTTTACCTGCTTCAACCAGAGTTGATGAGCTACTGTTAACTGTAAGTTTTTCAAAATCGAAAAGATTTGCACTTCCGCCAATGGTTTGTGTTCCAGTACCATTAAAAATTACCTCGCCATTTGTATCTGGATTTTCAATTACATTTGCTGCGCTATTGTTGGTCCAATTGCCCGAAACGGTTATAATACCGTCAAGTATCATCCCTGCTTGCCCTTCGCTCTGATAGCTTCCGTTTACAACAAGATAGCCTCCTGAGATATTCATTTTACCCTCATTACGTACAACCTGAGCCTCAAGTGAACATCCTATAAGTAGAAAAAGGGTAAAGAAATAATTAAATTTTGAAAACATGTAACGATAAAATTTAAATATGAACATTATTCAATATTTAAACGAGGAATCAAAAAAAATGTTCTAAACAAGATTTGGAAACACCTGTTTAATAAAAGGAATTTGATTAAGGATGCAAAACTTGTTATGGATGAGTAGTTTTCTTAGTATGAAGTTTTTTGTTAAATCAACTAGGAGTGCCATAAGGTCCTGTCGAAGATTGTACATGTCCAAGACCTAAAAAACCTATTCCTTTCCCAAAGTAAAGCCTTGGCTTAGACCAAGTTTTTTTAATTTTATCTTCAGGTTTTATTAATTTATAATGAGAGATTTCGATCATTGAATAATTATTTTTTTAGAACTAAAACCCTTACTGTCCTTTACTCTAACAACATAAACTCCAGGTTTTAAAATGCTAGTAATGCTTTCGTGATTAGATTTTGAAACCTTACACAACTGTTGATTTCCCAAAATATCAAAAACGGAAATTGTTGAGTTTAATTCAAAATTAACAATGTGTATAGTATTGTTGCTCGAATATATTGAAGTTGTTTCTTCTAAAAAATTCTCAGAATTATTTGAAGTTGGGTTAATAACTTTGATTGGCCCAGCAACAGAATAGCAGCCAGTTGATTCAATTGTTCCTTTTATAAAGTAGTTTCCAGAATCTGATAACTGAGGTGTAACATTTGGTAATGAACAATCAGAATCGAGCCAATAGCTGTAAAGTAAATCAGGGGTAGAACCCAATAAAATTGTTGGTGAAGTGAGATCAACGGGCGAATTGCTTTCAATTAGGCTACTGACAACAATTTTTGGCGTTGGGTTAATAACTACAGTAATAGGATCGGAGATTTTATATGCCCCATACTTAGATGTACCCTTTATATAATATGTCCCAACTTCAGCTTGTTTAGGAGTACCATATGGTATTGATGCTTTAGCATCAGTCCAGTAAGTAAGAGTTAAATCTGGGTCGGTACCTTTTTGTATGCCTTGTGAAGTTATATCAGCTGCTTCAGATGAACATACTGATATTAAACTATTGACTATTATTGTTGGTGTTGATAAAAGATGAATCACAAATCGAGAACTAGTCTCAACAGCTTCTGATTTGAAAATATATTCTGGATTAATACTTAAATCTTGAGTAATATTTAAAAGTTTATCCTCTAAAATTACATTCTGATAACTAGTAAATTCACTAAGATTAGCAACGAAACGATATTCTCCTAGAGCTCCAACACTTAACCCAAGTTGAATATCTTTTGAGGTACTAACCGGTTTAATGGATTGAATTGCAAGGGTCTCTTTTTCAGGAGATAATGTGAATATTTCAGCCCTATAAGGATTATTTAAAAACATCTTTTTTGAATCCCCTTTATCAAGTTCATCCTGCGCTGATTCAGATTGAAGTAAAATTGTTTCATCAACTTTATCTTTGGTATACAAATACATCCTGATTATGCTTCTTGTTGAAGAAAACTGTGCAGGGCTTTTAATAAATTGAGAACTACCCCAATTATTTGTTCTATCGGTATTGGCAATGGTTAAGGTTCCTGATAAACCAACTGCAGTGCATTGAACCCAAAACGATTGCATGGGAGCAATCTTCCCATCAACCGTAGCAGTACCATTAAGATCTGTACCTACCCCACCATTTTCTTTATTCCAAGTATCAACCACCATAGTGCCATCCGTTGTAGAAGTATTATACCAAATCGTATTGGTAAGGTTTATTGCTGTTGGAAAAATTGATTGCCAATCAATCACAGTGGGGTAAGGGTTTCCAACTAAATAGAATTGCCCATCAACAGCTCTTGGGATATTTGAAATGGTATAAGATGGATCTGTATTTGGTGTGCCTGTAAAATTAAAAACTTGGGATGTGGGGGTTCGGAGTATATAACCCTTTGCTGTATCTAAAGAATGAGTATTTGATGTAACTTTCACATATTGTCTTAGTATCTCATTTTGATACCAAAGAAGGTTTGACCCAGCTGCAACATTAAAAATACCAGCTGTAGCATTTGTAATAGGGGAAGAAAAGTATAATCCCCTTCCAGAACCTGTTGCGCTTGAACCAGTGCTAGTGTATGATAATTCCATTGTTATATTACCTGTTACCGAGCCATTGTTTATAAATGTCCCAGTAATTGGTCTGAAGGCAGTTGTAGATGATTTTAATACCAATGGGCTTGAAAATGAAGCATTACCATTTGATGTTAAATGCTTCCCAGGCTGAACTAAGAATTGTGCTGAATTTAATGAGGTTATATCGTTGCATGAAAGGGAATTTGATAAAGATACCATTGCCCCATTATCAGCAGTAATATTTTGTAATGTGTTTAAACCATTATTAGTGGCAGTTTGCGATATTTCAGCACCGGTTAAGATTGAGTTTGCTGCTCCTTCGGGAGTATATCGTAATGTTGCTCCATTTGCATAGGTAAAGTTTGTTTGGTTAGGAAACGAGAGTAAACCAGATGAGCTTGGATCAATTCTACGGATTTCTAAAATACCGCCATTGTTGATATTGATTGTTCCGTTAAGCCATGTTCCCTGAACAATAAGTTTTCCATTGATATCAATGTTGCCACAATAAGTATTAACAGTTGATCTTATACCCATATTGTTTGTGACAGTTAATTCTGCACCAGGAGCAATAGAGGCCGTTCCTGAGCCATCCAATCCGCCATCGATCCGAAGATCAGCTGGTGAAGCAACAGATCCCACTTGGAAAGACCCAGATGTTAAAATCAAATTTCCAATCTGAACACCGCCTAAAGATGTACCTATTTGAGAACTATTAAGAGCAACTTCACATCTCCAGTTCCAAGTTGTCCCTAATACATCCGGCATCCAGTTTGTGGCAAATAGAACTCTTGAATTGCCAATAAATCGTAATCTTCCTGTGCCTGTTGTTATTATAGTATTGGAGAAAGGAGTACTTGGGCCGGTTAATGTTCCGTTTACATCAAGAATATAATTACCTATTGATAAATTAATACCAGAAGTACCTAAAAGAGTCAGGTTGTTGCATGTGGTGTTCGCTAAAAGTCTTAAAGTACCAGACGTTACAGTAATGTTTCCAAAGTTTAAACTTTTAGAAATTGTTCCTATATAAGTGGGTAGTGTAAGATTTAGTTCGATGTTTAGGCTAGAAGGATAGTTTACAGACCAATTTGTGCCCAGGAATGTTCTTGAGTTCCCAATAAATTTAAGTAAACCTCCCGCATCAAATGTTAAAATTTCATTTGAGAAAGTAGCATCTGGGCCATTTAATGTACCGCTTAACGTTAATGAATCTGAACCGATTGCAAGTCTGGTTCCTGTAGTCCCTAATAATGTTAAGTTAGTACAAGCAGAATTTTCAGTGATATGTAATGTTCCAGATGTAACTGTGAGATTTCCAAACCTTACCTTTGATAATGTTGTCCCAATCTCATTATCTGTAAGATTTACTTCACAAGCCCAACCTGAGGTATATGCCGATGACCAATTACTACCAATAAGAGTTCGTCCATTACCAGTAAATAAAAGTTTGCCACCAGTGCTTGTTGTTATAAGGTTATTAGTAAAACTCGAGTTAGGGCCATCAACTGTTCCACCAACTTCAAATGTATTTGTTCCTATTGTCAGACGAGTTCCTGTTGTACCAGCAAGCGTTAGATTATTGCAACTTGCATTTGCTGATAGTCTTAAGTTTCCAGATGTTATTTTGAGGTTTCTAAACTTAATAATTGTTGAGGTAGTTCCTGAGTAAGTAGGATAATTAAGATTTATCTCACAATCCCAAAGAGTTGGGTAATTTGTTGACCAGTTTGCCCCAAAAAGAGCTCTTCCGCTTCCACCAATGAATTGGAGCAAACCTCCCGAATCAAAGGTTAATATATCGTTTGAAAAGGTTGCATCAGGGCCATTTAATGTTCCGTTAACTTTTAGGGTATCTTTACCAACGGCCAAACGAGTTCCAGAAGTTCCTAAAAGAGTTAAATTCTTACAAATTGTATTGGCTGAGAGTTGTAATGTTCCTGATGTAATAGTAAGATCTCCAAATTTTACGCCAGTTGATAATGTGCCTATTTCATTGTCGTTAAGT
>JBPXJX010000427.1:0-2943 GCA_051715525.1 Bacteroidales bacterium | reverse complement strand
CTGCTATAGTACCTGAAATATTTGAATTACTTGTACCAATAATGTAATCGATAAGTATACCATCTCCCAAATCAACTTGAATTGTTTTGTTATTTACGTTTGCGGCAATGTCAAATGAAAATGTATTACCAGCAGAAGTGCTAGTTCCCATCGTTACAGCAAGTGTAGATGTAGGAACTCTAATCATTTCAGTCTTGAGAGTCAAATCAGGGAAGGTTGAATTAGTCATTTCACAATAAATGTAGCCATCCTGATTAATTAAAAAAGCGAACTTGCCGTTATCTTCAGTATAGTCAGTCCCACTTACAAGTATTGTTCCATTTGCCTTTTTCCATTTGTAGACGGTTGTATTGCCATAGATATCTAGTTGACTGCTAAGATCAATGGTTTCATTAATTTCGAATTTTCTTTTAGGTAATTTCACACTAGACTGAGGGCTATAAATATAATATGTCCAACCAGTTTGTTTGAGTGGAAGTTCAGAAAAAGTCAAATAATTTCCACTAATACCGAGGAATTTTAATGAAGGGTTTTTAGTTATATCAATACTTGTTAATAGGGCACTATAGCAGCCTAATGATTCAAGTAAGATATTTTTTGTAATATCAAGATTCCTTAATTGGTTATATCCACAATAAAGATATTTGAGTTTTGTATTTTTAGAAATATCAAGGTTCGTTAACTGGTTATCTGCACAATTAAGGTTTATTAGTTCTTGAGCTCCTGAAACGTCAATTGATGTAAGATTTTTAACCCAGACATCTATCAATGAGATATTAATACCATAAATTTTTATTGTATTCCCTAATAGAGTATTAGATATATTTGCTTCGAATGCATTTATTACATAATCCATCAAAATACCATTACCCCAGTCAACTTGAATGGAAGTGCTATTTGCAGTTGCGCTTATACCAAACGAGAATGTATTGCCAATTTCAGAAGTAGTTGTCATCGTTATTGCAGGAGGTGTCTGAGCTTGAATGTTAATTGCTAAGAATAGCAGACAGAAGGAGTAAAATAAATTTTTCATATAAATTGGTTAATTTAAACGGTAAATAAAAAAGCATAGATACTATTTATCCATGCTTTACGAAGATATTCAAATAAATTAGATTGCCAAATGATAATTGTTGTTTGTGGCAGGTGATCAGATCTCTAGCCACTTAAATCTGATGTCTAGTGTCTGAAATCTAAAGTCTGCTCTAAACAAACTCCTTCGAAATTTTGTCGGTTAACTCCTTAAACCGTTCAGGGGATAGCTTAAGCTTTGGTTTGAAAAAGTTAATGTCCGACTCTTGGTTTAAAGGAACAAGGTGAAGATGGGCATGTGGAACCTCCAACCCAAGTACGGCAACTCCAATGCGTTTACAAGGCACTGCTTTTTCAATTGCCTTTGCAACACGTTTCGAGAAAAGTGTTAGCCCCGAAAGGGTTTCATTATCCAAATCGAATAGGTAATCAACCTCTACTTTTGGGATTACTAGCGTATGGCCTTCGGCCAACGGGTTGATATCGAGGAATGCGTAATACTTGTCATCCTCGGCAATCTTGTACGAGGGAATTTCACCCTTTACAATTCTTGAGAAGATGGTTGGCATAGCTGTTATGATTTAGCGAGAAATTTCAATAATCTGAAACTGTATTGTTCCCGAAGGAATTTGAACATCAACCACGTCGTTTACCTTTTTGCCCATCAAAGCCTTTGCAATAGGAGTTCCTACTGATAGTTTTCCCTCTTTAAGATTAGCTTCCGATTCGGCAACAAGCGTGTATTCGACGTTTGTATTAGTCTTAAGATTTTTAAGTTTAACTTTATTTAGAATCTGGACTTTTGAAACGTCAATCTTCGATTCATCAATAATACGTGAATTGGCTACAGTATCCTCAAGTTTGGATATCTTAAGTTCGAGCATACCTTGGGCCTCCTTAGCAGCATCGTACTCTGCATTTTCAGAAAGATCACCTTTGTCGCGAGCTTCAGCAATCATTCTTGAAATGGCTGGGCGCTCAACGCCTTTAAGATGATTAAGCTCTGCTTGAAGCTTCTGTAAACCTTCCTCGGTTAGATAAACAACTTTTGACATGTTAACCTCCAAATTCTTTAAATATAGGGTAAATAAAAAAGAATCCCGACCTCTCGGAACTCTTCGTATGATGCAAATATATTGATTTTTTTTGATTTACATACAAAATGAAATTATAACTGAGATTTTTCCTGTTTTTGTGTAATAAGTTGTTTTACAGGGTGTAAAAGTTATCTCTTTTTTGGTTTTTTATTTTTCCAGAACATTAGTTTATCCCAAAAAGTTTTGCGTTTACGAGTCATCTCAGATTGTTCCCTCGATTTTTTCATACGCTCCTGTACTTCAGGTGTTTGTTTTTTTATATGGGCTTGCCTGTCTCTCTCTTGTGCCTTTAGTGCCTCTTTTTTTGCTTTTGCAGCTTTTCTGTTTTGCTTACGTTCAATTCGTGAGAGGGGTTTTTGCTTATTTACTGGAGTTCTATCTAGTTTGAAAGATTTGAAGTGCTCAGAAGTTGAAAATGAATCGTATTTTTTTCGGAATGGATGAAAAATAGATTGACTCTTGCAATCGTTAATGTTTGTAAGAGGAATAATTAAAAGAATTAATAATACATTTTTGTATGTTTGCACAGCAAATCTATTTGTTATGACGTTGAACGCAAAAGTAAAGAATCTTATTGTAATAGCTATACTATCATTTGTGCTGTTTGGTTGCTCAAAGGATGATGAACAAATTGTACCTTATGTAAATGTTTATCTTCCAGTAGAATTAAGTTTACCAGAATATAAAGATTTACTTGTGCCTCTAAACGTTTACATTAAAAAAGGTTACGGGTATAATCAGAATGGTATTGTAATTTATAGAAACTCATCTGAAGAGTTCACTGCATTTGATGCAACTTGTCCAAAACATATCA
>JBPXJX010000426.1:0-11209 GCA_051715525.1 Bacteroidales bacterium | reverse complement strand
AAATTAACTTTTTTTTCAAAAGCACTGTTCTGGTTGTGTGAAATTAAATTATGTTATAAAT
Organism: Bacteroidales bacterium; assembly: GCA_051715525.1. Taxonomy (GTDB): domain Bacteria; phylum Bacteroidota; class Bacteroidia; order Bacteroidales; family Tenuifilaceae; genus UBA8529. Next base: position 11,148 of record JBPXJX010000426.1, on the reverse strand, counting down.
CATATGATTCCCAATCTTATTAAAATTTTTATTACTTTTCCTTTTAAATAACATCATTCATAAAGTCCACAAAACCTAGTCTCTATGTTCAAAAAACGTAACCCTAAACGAGTAGGAATAGCGCTTGTCGTTGTTTTTATCGGAGTATTTATTGCTATTTTCAGCCATAAGCATAGCAAGAAAGAGCAGAATAACAAAGATTTTAGCAGCTATATATCGGCATACACCAACGGTGTTATCTCGAATCGTAGTGTAATACGAGTAGTTTTCGCTTCTGATTTTGCAGGCAATTCAGTAACTGGAACGGTAGCCGATAAAAATCTAATCAGTATTAGCCCGTCCATAAAGGGAGAAATGATTTGGACTGATTCGCGCACTATTGAGTTAACACCATATAATCCACTTCCAGAGGATGAAGAATATTCAGCAACAGTCGCGCTTGATAGGCTTGTCAAAGATATTCCTAAGGGCTTCGAAGAGTTTGAATTCTCGTTCCGCACCATCAAGCAATCCATGGAAGTTGTGGTTAACGGACTTGAGTTTTATCAGGAGGCCAATAAAATGGAACGCCGCCTAAGCGGTGTGGTTAACACCGCCGATTTTGCTGATGCCAACGATATTAAAAAAACAATTGAGGCAAAGCAAGATGGTGAAAAGTTAGAGCTAACATGGGAAAGTGCTGCTGATGGGAAAACTCATAAATTTTGGGTGGAAAATATCAAGCAAAGCGATAAAATATCCAAAGTAATTTTAAAATGTGATGGTGATCCCATTAACTGTGATTTCTCAAAAGAAATTGAAAACGAGGTCCCTGTAAAAGGTGATTTTAGAATTTTAACTACTAGGGTTATCCAAAACCCCGAGCAGTATGTTGAAATTCGTTTCTCTGAACCATTAGATCAGGCTCAAAATCTTCTTGGGCTTATTACTTGTTCCGAAATCTCTGATTTACGAATGATTATCGAAGGTAATGTCGTTAAGGTTTACCCATCGAATCGTCAAAATGGTACATTTAACTTCAGCGTTGCCGAGGGTGTGAGAGGTTATGGCGGGCAAAAACTTGGCGAGGACGTTGTACTTCCAGTTCAATTCGAAGTTTTTAAGCCTGAAGTTAAAATGATTGGTGAAGGGGTTATTATTCCTTCAACCGAGGGGTTATTATTCCCATTTCAGGCAGTTAGCTTAAGGGCTGTTGATGTAGAGATTATCAGAATATATGAAGATAACATTGCTCAATTCCTTCAAGTTAACAACCTTGCTGGCAACAGGGAGTTGCATCGTGTTGGAAGAATGCTACTTAAAAAAACTATTCTGCTTAACGCAGGAGGAGAAGTTGATTTTGGGGCTTGGAATACTTATCATATCGACCTTTCGAAGATGATTAGTACCGAACCGGGGGCAATCTATCAGGTAAAAATATCATTCAGCAAGAGCTACTCAGCTTACAGCTGCGAAGGGAATACAAATACAGAGCCTATTCAAATAAATACCGAAACATATAATGAAGGTGACGATTCGCACCAATCGTACTACTACGATTATGATTATGATTACTACTACGAGGAGGGCGAAGAATATGATTGGCAACAGCGCGATAACCCATGCCACTCTACCTACTACCGTAATAAAGAGGTTCAAAAGAATGTGCTTGCATCGAACCTTGGTATCCTAGCAAAAAAGGGAACCGATGGTTCAGCCATTTTTATTGTTACTGATTTGCTAACGGCAAAACCGCTATCAGGAGTTAATATTGAAGTATTCAACTATCAGCATCGAAGCATGGCAACAGCTACCACCGATGGCGATGGAATGGCAAAGATTACTTTTGCTGGACCCGATAAGCCATTCCTTCTTGTTGCAAAACAAGGAACTCAACGTGGTTACCTAAAACTCGATGATGGCTCTTCGCTTTCATTAAGCGCTTTCGATATCTCAGGTGAAGCCGTTCAACGTGGCATTAAAGGCTTTATCTATGGTGATCGTGGCGTTTGGCGTCCAGGCGATACGCTATTCCTATCGTTTATCCTTGAGGATAAAAACAAAACTTTACCTGAAAATCATCCAACCTCATTCGAACTGCTCGATCCAAAGGGTCAGGTAACTTACAAAACTATTTCAACAACTAGCGTTGACGGCGTATACGCATTCCCTGTTGCCACCCAGCAAGATGCTCCTACTGGCAGCTATACTGCTAAGGTAAAAATTGGAGGTGCAACATTTAGTCAACCTGTAAGGGTTGAAACGGTGATGCCAAACAGGTTAAAGCTCAATCTCGATTTTGGTGTTAACGAGCTAAAAGCAAACCGTAGCCTTAATGGAAACCTTAGCGCGAAATGGTTACATGGCGCTCCGGCTCGCAATTTGAAAGCAAAAGTTGAAGTTACGCTTAGCGCATCAACAACATCCTTTAAAAACTATAAGGATTTCTCTTTTGATGATGGCGCACGCTCATTCTCAGCCGAGGAGCAAAACATATTTGATGGTGTCCTTAACGAGAACGGAAACGTATCATTCAGCCCACGAATTGATGTAAAAGCAGCAGCTCCCGGCACACTTAAGGCAAGTTTCAAAGTAAGAGTGTTCGAAGAGGGTGGAAACTTTAGCATCGATAAATTCTCTATGCCTTACTATCCTTTCGAAACATACGTTGGCGTTAAGATGCCAAACCCCGGAACGCGCGGCAATATGTTTGTCACCGATACCGATCAAAAGCTAAAGGTGGTAACCGTAAATGCCGATGGTAATCCTATTTCGAGAAGCAATTTAAAGGTTGAAGTATACAAACTCGATTGGCGCTGGTGGTGGGAGCAAAATTCCGAAGACCTATCAAACTATGTTTCAAACTCATATTCAAGAATTATTCAACGTGGATTTGTTAGCACTGGCTCAAACGGCGAAGGGGAATTCGCAGTAAGAATCAACCAGCCCGATTGGGGTCGATTCCTTATCAGGGTTATCGATACTGATGGTGGTCATGCTGCAAGTACTACTGCCTATTTCGATTGGCCAGGTTGGGTAAAACGCGACAGGAACAGAAACCCAGAGGCAGCAACCATGCTTGTTTTCTCATCAGATAAACAAGAGTACAAAGTTGGTGAGAAAGTAAATTTAACTATCCCAACTGCCGAAGGCGGGAATGTTTTTGTAAGCGTTGAGAATGGTATAAACGTGCTCGAAACCTATTGGGTTGAAGCAAAGAAAGGCGAAACACAATTCTCGTTTGATGTTACTGATAAGATGACACCAAACGTTTACGTTCATGCTACATTCATTCAGCCACATGGGCAAACATCAAACGATTTACCTATCAGGCTTTATGGCATTGTACCTTTAATGATCGTAAATCCCGAAACTCATCTTAATCCTGTTATTTCGTTGCCTGATGAGCTAGAACCTGAAAAGAATGTCAACATCACAATATCAGAGCAGAATGGTAAACCAATGACTGTAACACTTGCAGTTGTTGATGAGGGTCTGCTTGATTTAACTCGATTTAAAACACCAGATCCTTGGAGCCGTTTCTACGCTCGCGAGGCGCTTGGCGTTAAAACTTGGGACTTATTCGATATGGTTATGGGTGCCGATGCTGGCAAAATGCTTCGCATTATATCCATTGGTGGTGACGAATCGTTGGTGAATAAAGGCGATCGAAACGCAAACCGTTTCAAACCTGTTGTGAAGTATATTGGTCCATTTACTGTTGATAAACGCGAGAAGAAAAAGATCAGTTTTGTAATGCCTAACTACATTGGTTCGGTTAGGGTTATGGCCGTTGCAGCGAAAGAGGGTGCGTATGGCTCATCAGAAAAAACTGTTCCAGTTCGTAAGCCTTTGATGGTATTATCAACTTTACCAAGGGTTCTTGGACCCGATGAGGAAGTCGTTCTACCTGTAACAGTTTTTGCTATGGACAAAAAAGTGAAAACTGTGAAGATTAAGGTAGAAACAAATGATCTTCTTCAGCCTGTTGGTGAGATGCAAAAGACCATCTCCTTTAACGAAATTGGCGATCAGGTTGTTAAGTTCAATCTAAAAGTCGCTTCGCGCCTTGGAATCGGAAAAGTTAAGGTGATTGCAACAAGTGGCAATAACGAGGCAACTCACGAAACCGAGCTGGATGTTAGAAATCCGAACCCACCAATGACTACTGTTCAGGAGATAGTTCTTAATCCAAAGCAGAAATGGAATCCTACATACAAGGCTTTCGGCATGGAGGGTACAAATAAAGCATCCATTGAGTTTAGCACCCTACCTCCTATCGACCTTGGTCGCAGGTTGGCTTATCTAATTGATTACCCACACGGATGTTTGGAGCAAACCACATCAGGAGCATTCCCTCAGCTATTCATTAGCAAATTGGGCGATTTTGATACCGAAACACGCAAAAAAGCCGAAGAGAACGTTCGTTACGGACTTGATAAGATGAGATCGTTCCGCACAATCGATGGTGGACTTGCTTTATGGTCGGGCAATCAGCAACCCGATGAGTGGGCAACAACCTATGCTGGTCATTTTATTCTCGAAGCAGAGGCTCTTGGCTACAGTGTTCCCGCAGGAATTATGGAGGGTTGGAAGAAATATCAACGCCAAAGGGCGTTAACCTGGTCACCTTCATCAAGCACCTATTACGCTACAAGCGATCTGATGCAAGCATATCGACTTTACACGTTGGCTTTAGCAAAGGTTCCTGAGCTAGGTGCGATGAACCGCTTACGCGAATACCCATCGCTCTCGATAACCGCGCGTTACCGTTTAGCAGCAGCGTATGCTTTAGCAGGAAATCCTGAGGCAGCAAAGAGTTTAATTCAAGGTAAACCCATTGAAATTGCTCAATATCGTGAAATGGGCTACACATATGGCTCTCAAACCCGCGATAAGGCAATGGTTGTAGAAGCGCTTGTTCTAATGAAAGATTACGAAAAGGTAATGCCTCTTCTAATCGACCTATCGGGGCAACTTAGCAAGGAATACTGGATGAGTACTCAGGAGATATCGTTCAGTTTACTGGCATTCTCAAAATATGCTATGAATGTTAAGGCTGGTAAGGGTATCGAGGTTAGCTTTAAAACCGATGGCAACGATAACAAAAAACTACAAACCAATTTAACCTTTGCGCAGCAAAAGTTTGCACCAGTTCAAACTGGCGAGGGCAAAGTTGATGTTACCAATAATGGCGAAGGGGCTGTTTACGTTCGACTAATCAACTCTGGAATTCCTGTTGCAGGCAACGAGGTGCCACAATCGAGCAATATCAACATGGAGGTTACCTACCATTTGATGAATGGCGCAGTTATAACACCCGAGAAACTGGAGCAGGGAACCGATTTCTACGCACAAATTAGCCTACATAACCCGGGAACAAGAAGTAACTACGAGCAGCTTTCGCTATCGGTTATTGTCCCTTCGGGATGGGAAATTCGCAATACTCGCATGGAAGATGCATCAGCCGTAGAAAACTCATCATACGAATACCAAGATGTTCGTGATGATAGAGTTTACACATACTTCAGCCTACAATGGGGAAAAACAAAAACATTTAAGATTGTTTTCAACGCTGCATACGTTGGTAAGTATTATCTGCCTTCATTCGCCTGCGAAGCGATGTACGATAACTCTATCTACGCTAGGAATAGCGGACAGTGGGTAGAGGTAGTAAATAAAGAGTAGTAACTAATATGTATTGAAAACAAAACCTCGGCAAATTGCCGAGGTTTTTGTTAATCTTTTAACTAAAAATTATCTTTTGCAATAGTTTTCAATTCCCTTTTTTCAAATCTTCCATGAGGCTTCCTAATTTGTTAACATATTCAGTAAAATCTTTTGAATATCTAACAGTTTCGTTTCTTTCCTGTGGTAAATCTATTTTAAAATGATGCTTAATGCTAGCAGGACCAGAGTCTAGGATATAAATATCGGTTGAAAGAAATACGGCTTCACTTTCGGAATGAGTAACAAAAATAACAGTAGGATCCAATTTTGCATGTTCAAAAATAGATCGAAGAAATACCTGAATTTGCTTACGTGTAAGGGTATCCAACGCACCAAATGGCTCATCCATTAATAATATTTGAGGATTAACAACCAGATTACGAGCAATAGCGACTCGTTGAAGTTGGCCTCCTGACAATATTGGGTACTTAGCCCATTTATTTTCATGGCCGGCTAATCCAACAATTTTAATCATGTCCATTGCTTTCTCGTTCGCCTCTGCTTTTGGAACACCTTTAAGAATTAAAGGTAGAGCAACGTTTTGCAATACAGTCTTCCATTCAAAAGATGTATATTGTTGAAAAACCATAGGGATTCGATCTTTATCTGATCGCTTTTTACCATAAATAAAAACATCTCCAGATGTTGGATTTTGCAAACCAGATATATATCTAAGTAATGTTGATTTACCACAACCTGACTTACCCATTAAAGTAACAAATTGCCCTTGATCTTTTATGTCCTTTATGTCAAGGTTGAAATCCTTAAAAACTAAATTATGAGGGACATGATCGGTATATACTTGATTAATATTAACAAGGTTTATTATATCTGAATTACTTCTTTTATCCAAATTAAGTTCGGAATCTTCTTTTGTTGATTTATCCTTGTTTTCATCCACGACAGATGAACTTTCAACAGAACTGTTGATTTCACTATCATCTTGCTTTTGAAAAATGTTTCGTTTCATCATTAGGCATATTTAAATTTGAAAAGTCTTCTGTCAAGCATCTTTAAGAGTTTATCCTGAACAAAGCCAATAAAAATAATTAGGAGCAACACAGCATATAACTGATCAACATGTGAGCCACGAGATGTAGCCATATAAATCATTGAGCCTAATCCGCCTTGAGCATTAACCATTTCGGCAATAACAATATACGTCCAACTAACAGCAACAAGGTTTATCACATCCATTGAAAAGCGACTTAGTACCGAAGGAATATAGAAATGCTTTAAAGTCATCCATGGGCTGGCATTTAATGTCCACATGGTTTGCTGCAAAGCCTTGAGATGATCATCGGTCTCAATATCTTTTATCCTTTGAGCAATTGCTGGTAGTAAGTAAACAAAAATACCAAATGCAAGAAATTCTACTTTAACTCCTAGTCCAAGGCCAAACAACGCCATAAAAATTCCTGTCGTAGCAGGAAGAGGTGTAAAACGAATGGCTTCTATTTGCTTACTTACAAGTTCTCTGAAGAAAGGAATAAGGCCAATTAAAAAACCGAGAGGGATTGCTAGCGCCATAGCCTGCAAATATCCCCCCATATTTATAAATATTGAATATCCAGTATTGTAAAGCAAGTTTCTCTCAACAAATAGCGTTTTATAACACATAACAACATCGATTGGAGAAGGTAGTATCGTTGGCTTTATCCATCCTAAAGTAGGAATTAGCCACCAGAAGAAAACTAGCAAAATCCAACCTAGAATATTAATCATGGTAGAGGTCTTTTTATCAATCTCTCCTGCGAATTTAAATAGGTTTTTTAGAGTCGTCATATCAATTGGTTTATTAATGACCTACAACAAAGGGAGGATTATTCAAACCCTCCCTTTGTTAAATTTTATTTGATAATCTATTTACCTAAAAGTTGGAATTCTGTGCGACGATTTGCAGCTCTTCCATCTTCGGTATTGTTACTAGAAACTGGTTTATCTGGACCATTTCCAACAATCACAAATCTATTTGGATCAAAATTGTAGGTTTTAACCAAATAATCGGCTACTGACTTAGCACGTTTATATGAAAGGTCTCTATTCATATCTGCACTACCAACATTATCGGTATTACCTTCGATACGAACTTTCATTCCAGCAAACTCAACAGATAGTTGTCCTAGTTGATTCTCTATTTTCTGTTTCATGTCAGGAGTTAGCATCCAAGAACCAGTTGCAAAGTTTATGATAATTGGTTTGATGGCAACGGCAGGGATTTTTGCATCTGCTGTAGTAGGAGCTTCAAACTGTATTTGACCTTCAGCTTCGTGGGCCTTTCCCTGTAAATCTTTAATCTCCTGCACTATTCCGGGGTAAGATGCTTCAGCCCAAGGAACAATATTGGTTAACTTATTACCATAACCAGACTTATATACACGAGCCATCTTTGTATATAGCTGTTGGCCTGTAATACCTGTAAAATCTGTACTTAAACCAAAGAAGTTAACGTTATCACCATAAGTTGCAAAATGGATTTTTTTCATGCCATCAAGGATAGTGGTAGCATCGTCTGGAACTTCAAAAGCAATTTTGTAGGTTTGGGCTGCTTGAGCCATCTTGGCTGGATCTGTCATTTCAGAGTTTGCTACTAGCCATGCTTTAGCGAGTTTTACAAAAAGATCTTTTTTCTTCTCCAAAACATCTTTACGTGCGATAAAGCCATCCATAATAATATTTGGAAGTAGATCTGTACTTGTTAAAACCTTAGAAGGTCTTGACTTCAAACACTCTTGATCATCTGGTGACCAAACAACGGTTGCATCGGCATTACCAGTTGTGAAAGCTGTTTTTGCAGCAAAAGGATCGCCCATTGGGAGTATTTGAACATCCTGCTCTGTTAGTCCACCAGCCTCAAGAGTCGCATGAAGAAGTGTATTACTTGGCCATCCGAGGGCACATGCAATTTTCTTGCCCTTTAGGTCGGCAACATTATTAATTTTTTCATCAACTATAAATACATCGGCTCCTCTTGAATCATCAATTTTCAAGAATTGCACAACAGACATTTTGGCTAGGTCGCTGCTGCGATCCATTCCAATAGGGGAAATGTCAGTGGTCGTAAATATAAAATCAAGATCACCGTTTTTTAATGCATCATTAAGTTTTTGCATATCGTCCATCCTAACGGCCTCGAAAGTCAACCCAAATTCTTTGTACATTCTTGAGTTCTCGTTAGGGGCAGCACCACCATTCATATTGATACCAGGCGCAAAGCCAACAAAATTATTAAATCCAGCACGCAAATCGGCTTTATTGCCCTTTGAGGCCTTATTCATATAGGGGTAACCAAAATACACACCACATCCAATGATCCCAATGATAAGCACAAGAACGATTAATTGAAATCCAAATGTCCAGTTTTTTGGGAATCCTGGGATTGTTACTCCTTGCTTGTTTTGATAATCGGTCTCCATAATGTTCAATTTATTTTGTGATTAATTGTTATAACTAAAAGATATCGCCTAGAGGTCCAGCAGAATGCTTCTCCTCATGGGTCAACTTGTGATTAGGGTTTGAAATTTTTGAAGGATTAGGAATTTCTATCTGACCTGCATCTAACTTATTACCAATTGAAAGTAATTTTTCATAGGCTTCATCGCTATCAAAATTAAATGCCGATGTATTTCTCTCTAAATCCTCAAGATTCTGAGCCGTTATGGCAAGATCTTCAGAAATACGCCCTGCAACAAATTCCAGTGCATACTCTAACTTCCAATTCTGTCCACCTGGACCTAAAATCTCTTTAAGAATAGCAGTAGCTCCTCTTGAAGCAGCAGCCATTTGCCAATCTTTTTTCATTATGCTAATACTTTCCTCAAAATCTTTAATTTTATTTTCAAGGAGAGTCGCTCCAATGGCTAGCTTACGATCAAGGTTAGCAAAAATATTTGAGCGTGCTGCATATTTTGTAGTCCATTCAATGTTTTTCTCAAGAATTGTGTTTGTTCTTGTTCCTGCAGATGTTGCATTAATGAATTGTTGCTGCAACTCAACAAACTCATCTGTTTCTTTAACAGCCTCGCCTTTTTCTGCAATCATTTTACTCATTTTTTCCTTTATCTCTCCAGCCTTTTTGGTAAAGCGTTGAACCTCGTCTTTTGAGTCCTCTGCTACTTTTCTAGTCTCATTAGACATTTGTTCAAAATCGTTTCTTAACTGCTTTATTTTCGCCTTATGCATTAAAAAAGAATCATGAGTTTCCCACATTTTTTTCTTTTGCTCGTCCAACTCTTCAAATGGATCCCAGCGAATAATTGCCTTATGTACCCATCTAACAATTCTTCGGAAAAACTTAAAAATTGCTGGCAAAAGTAATATTACAAGAATTACAGCTAAAACGGAAACAATTACAGCCAACACTTGGCTTAAGGCAATAAACACTGCCGGTATAATCCACTTAAAAGTACCATAGGCAATAATGCCAATAAGAATTAATCCAATAAAAGCGCCTATAGGTTTTTCACCTCTTCGCCATTTCCCTAGAGTCTCTTTTCCAACTTGAACTAACTTAGCATCATCGAAATACTTCATTATTGGAAGTTGGGTAATTGTTTTAGGTTCTGTTTGCATATTATAATTGTTTATGAAAGATTCGATTTAATTCCTGCCTCAATATCTACAATACTTACAAGTACTTCTTCTTTTGCAATTCGTATAGCAGCTATTTTCTTATCTATATCTACAAATTGATTGCTATACTTTTGATCTACAGCAAGCAATTGATTATTCATTTCTACTTCCTGATTCTGTAACTCTTGAATTTGCTTGGTTAACTGTTGAATTTTTGTTCTAGTAGTTTTTAAACTACTTTCAAGGTTCTTCTTCTCTGTGTCTTTTTCTTCCTGCAAAGCGTTTTTCTTAGATTCGCCTTTAGTCACCTCTGCTTCGGCGGTACGCTGAACCAAATCTTTGTAAAACAACGCACTTTCCAGAAGTCGGTTAGGGGTTAAAGATTTGTCCATTTTTTGAGCTATTCTGAAAACCGTTTTATAAACCTCTGGGCTGGGATCTTGCTTTTCTTCAAAGAGTGTTTCTGTAAATTCAAGAAAATCAAATCCAGGTTGATTATTCTGGTTTATTAGATTTTGAAGTCTTTGCACAAAATCAGCGACAAGCATTTGATCTGTAGTCCCAGATGACATTTGGGTATTCTTATAAACTGAAGAATCTCCATCTTTTTTGCTACTTTCAGTGATAACTTTTTCTTTATTTTCACTTTCAGCATCTCTGAAAAATAGTTTCTTGAAACTATATCCCTTATCTTTTTTCTGTCATCTCAGTAAATTTATTTTTGTTAGGAGTTTCTATTAAAGTCTTTACAAAATTAAGAGTTTTTTAATACGTTCTTTTTTAAATTATAGATTTATTACAGTGTTTTCAATGGTTCAATACTTAAAGTTAAATTAAAAAAGTTTTGATAACTTCCATTACTTTACA